>QHNF01000031.1 GCA_003218345.1 Verrucomicrobiota bacterium
CCGAATTGTTCGACTAACCCGAGCGCGGAGAGCAGTTCCGGGTGATCGAAAAGGACTTCGACAAAAACTTTTTCGTAAAATAGATTCAGACTCCACGGCCGAAACCAAATGAGATTAACTACGAACACCACGACCGCGATCACAACGACTTCAATAATCGTCCCGAGCCATTTGAGGATGCGCTTAAACATCTGCTTAGATTAAAATTGGACTGCCACCGTTGCTAAGATGCAATAGTCGTGGGTGTTAGATTCAAATGTTTTCGAAGTTCGCATAAATGAGTCACTGATTGAGCGGCACGCACTCCCAATCGCCAACGTGTGATCAAGAATGTCATCCCGAACGAAGTGAGGGACGTCACGTATGCTGAGAGGTCATGCAAAACAAGCGTGATGTGATTGGCGATTGTGAGGTCCCTCGCCCCGAAGCATTCGGGGCTCGGGATGGCAAGTCATGGATTTATGAGATGGCTTCGCCACTAATTTCAGTTATAGCCAAAATTGATGACCGCCTCGGCAAAGCACATCGATAAGCCTGAGCCGCGCTGGCAAGCGCTTCTCGCGCTGGTTGCCATCGGAGGAATTTACCTGGCCTTCCATCGTGGTTCATCGTTGGTCCCACATGGCTGCTGCCAGCTTTGATCGTGGTCTTACTGATCCCGACCATCATGACGCACCGCACCGGTCGCCATTCGTTGAACCATGCACTCGGGATTTTGATTAACGCAATTATTACGATCGCCTTAATCGGATCAGTTGTCCTTTTAGTAACGGCGTTGCCATCTCATAGACACGAACCCTTGCGACTATTAGGTTCCGGAGCGGCGCTTTGGTTCACGAACGTTCTCGTCTTCGCGCTTTGGTATTGGCGGCTTGATGGCGGCGGACCGACAGCGCGCGACAAGCGCCGTGAATTCGGCAGTCGCAGTTTTGTTTTCCCTCAGATGCAGATCGAGAGAGTCGAGCGCGGACAGTTCAACGTGGAACGCTGGCGACCCGGTTTTGTCGATTATCTCTTTATTGCGTTCACGCAGAGTTCGACCTTCGGCCCGACGGACGCGACACTGCTGGCGCATTGGGCGAAAGCTCTCACCATGTGACAAATCTTAATCTCGTTGAGCATTGTCGTATTACTCATTTCGCGTGCCGTAGGGATCCTGTGATTCCCTACGCCTGCCGAGTGGTGGTTGTGTCTGGAAGGTGGACGGCGGAGGCTGGAAGGTAGGCTTCCTAGCCTGTCTCGGGAGACAGGCATCCTTGCCTGTCGAGTCCGCAGACCTACAGGCTAGGAAGTCTGTCTGCCGAAACAGCCAAGATGGCTATCTTCCTGCCCGTCTTGCCGCACTTACCTGCCAATGAGAATCAGAATGCCGGCTGCAAGCGCTAGAATTCCCGTGACGACAATGGGGATACCAATGTGGACGAGGGCCATGATGCCGACAAGAATCAGATAGATCGCCAGTAGGAGCATCCCGAGGTTTTTGGTAATGTTCATGGCTCCTTTTGCGGCAACGCTATTGTTTTTGCACGCTTAAAAATTATGCTCTACGAAGCCATTTACCGCTTAGTACTTGCCACTTTCGTAGCCGACTTGTCCACTCCCAGAGTGGCGTGCACTATCTGGAGTCGCGCTGCTTGTTCTGTCACCATTGCCGCGAGACTTGCAACCGTCGCTTCCAATCTCTCAACCTTACTATGCTCTTTGAGGAACTCATTGAACAACATTGCGTTCACCTGGTCGTAACGCACGCTGTAGGGCTTTCCTTTCTGGTCGCGCACTACCAGGTCTGGATTCACTTTTTCCACGTCTTCGGCCACCAGTCCAAACTGTGATTTGTTTGCCGGATCAATCCCTTCTTGTAACGGAAAGTGACTGGCTTGAGCGCAAGGAGCGCCTCGCTAGCCCGCTCCATTGGCTTGCTTTCCTCCTTAAACCGCCGCGACCAGGTAGTGATGCCAGGTTTGCCGCCTGAATTAACGAAAACGGCAGTTCCTCCAGAAGAGGTCGAACCGAATATCCCGCTGATGTAACAGCTGTCGCTTACGTTCTCACCAGAGGCGCTTATACAAATAACATTGTTGGCCGTGGTAATGCCAGTGCCGGCGAACGCGCCTAAAGCAATGTTGCCGGTAACGCGTGGTGTTGTTTTCGAGTGCATCAAAACCATTGGCAGTGTTGAGATTGCCGGTGGTGCTAAAGAGCGCAGCAACACCGGTGGCTGTATTTTGCGAGCCGGTGGTGTTGTCAAAGAGCGTCAGAGCACCGATGGCTATATTTCGCGAGCCGTCAGTGTTGCTAAAGAGCGCCTGATAACCATTGGCTGTGTTGCTGTCGCCGATAGTAGTGCTAAAGAGCCCATTATCGCCCGTAGCTGTGTTCGCATTGCCCTCGGTGTTTATTGGATGTCGTGAAGAAGTAACATAAGATTGTTACGTTATAGCCGGCCTGTGCCCGATCTGTAAAAAATAAAAGCTGCAAGGGCCTGACGGTTCACAGAGTCGTGGCTACAGAGGAAGCCTTTTCCACAGCTCGTGATGGCACGAGGATAGCGTCGCGCATTCCGTGTAGAAACTTCTTGTCGGCTGGAACAATTGTCGCGAGGGCACCCCGTAGCTTCACACGATCCGGTTCAACGAAAAAGTAAGGACAAAGGCGAACGCGACCCTTCATTGTTTTTAGCTCGCCTGAATCCGCGTCCCAATATCGGTGCTCTAACAAACTGCCTTTGTGGAATTTTTGCAAAATCGTCGGAGTCGATTTGAAATTCGCGAGCGCATGCTGGATTCGCCTCTGCCATTCCGCATGCGGCAGGTCTGCGCCCAGCGCAATGCCGCGACTGCCCCAGCCGAGCGGCGAAAAGCCGCTCACTTTCAGGAGAAGATCCCGATCTTTCTGGCTGAACTTTGCAGCTTCGCGCCAATCCTGGATTTCCAGACGTGGGATGACCGCATGTTGCGGCAAGGGGGTTGGATCGAGCAGCCATGAATAGGGAATCACCTCTTGAAGCTTGATGAAATATTTCTCGCCCAATTCCCGTCGCCAAAATTCGCGCAGCGGTTGAAGCCAAAAAAGCGCGAACCACATCTTCTCTTCGAGGTACGGTTTAATGGGCGGCGTGATCGTGATGCGGCCTTCAGCGTTGGCGCGCAATGTGTCTCCGATCCCGGGAATATTCGGCAGATCAAATAATTCGAAGAATCGATATACGGCGCGTCCATCTTGTGGCTGGTAATTCTCCGCCGGTACAACTCGCCAGCTGTAGCCGGGCACGGTGACCCCGGCAGACGATGAACCGCGGTCAATGCCCGCGGCTACAAGTGGATTTCCCAAAGACGCGCAGCCCTCTTCAATTGGCACCTTTTGGTTCAATCGCGCGGCGATCCATTCCATCTCTGGCCGGTAAGTTGCCGCCTCCTGCGAGATGACGATGTCGCCGCCGTTTGGAAGCACAGTTCGAAATCCTTTCAGCATTCCATCTGCTCCGCCGATTATCTCGCTGTCGAATTGCGAATAGGTCTGGTTAAGCCAACCGGTCAGGCCGATTCCGCCCGGCACCGAATCGATCTCAGCAATGATGTAGCCTTCATTGGTTAGGATGAGATCGGGCCGGATCACCCGAGGCAAATCGTCACGAATTTCCTTGTGTCTCGAAAATTCGATCAGCTCTTTCGGTTTGCCGGCATCGAGGTAGTGCGCTACCCATGCGGGCTGCTTCCCCTTGATGCTTAGCTGATAGAGTTGATTACACGCACGCTGGAAAACAAACAGGCGATGGCCCAGCTGCTCGAGCTTATCGCAGAATTTTTTGTCGATCGGAAATGGGTCAGGCGAGAGCAGCCAATCTTTTTCGGCAAAAAGTCCCTCCTTTGGGATAGCAGCACGAATCGTTTGCAGACGGTTTTCAGCGACAGCGAGCATGGTACCGGAACAACGTTCAACGTCCACCCCGCCTTCGCAAGGCTACGGACGAGCAGGCGCCCAACATCCAAATATTGTAGGGCGTCGCTGTGAGACGCCATTGCGCGGGGAAGGCGTCTGACACCGACGCCCTACAAATCACTTTCCGGCGGCCATGCGTTTCAAAGCGAGCTTGACCAGGTCTTCGGCCGATTTCGCTTCGCCTTTTTCCTGCAATTCGCGCACTGCTTTATGCGCATCGATCTGTTTGTAACCAAGCGCGATCAGTGCCAGCACCGCTTCATTGGCCTGCTCTTGTTCGGGCGTAGGGGCATGCATTGCGCTTGCCGCTTCCCACGCCGCAGCCACACCGAGTTTATCCTTTAATTCGAGAACAATTCGTTCGGCTGTCTTCTTCCCGAGACCGCTGATTTTTGAAAGCGACGCGACATCAGAATTCACGACTGCGGCTTTGAAATTGTTCACGCTCATTCCGCTGAGCACTGCGAGCGCCAGCTTCGGTCCAATTCCACTAACATTATTGACGAGCAACCGAAAAAGATCACGCTCAGCCACGGTCATGAATCCGTAAAGCACGTGAGCGTCCTCGCGAACGGCCAGATGCGTGAGAATCCGAATGGGCTGGCCCGGCGGAGGGAGCTGGTCGTAACTGGAAAGCGGGATGAAAACTTCGTAGCCGACGCCGCCGACATCGACAATGGCTTGCGTGGGAAGAGCGTTAACGAGTTTTCCGTCGAGAAAGGTAATCATGAGAACCGTTACAACGTTAGGAGGTTACATTGTTAATTGGTTAAATCATCAGATACGGTCACTCTGGCTTCAGCACGAGCGTAAGATCGACACGTTTTCCTTTCGCGATGTTGAAGCCGCGCGTCGAGAAAAATTTCCAGGTTTGAGGATGGTTCGCGAAAAGCATCCCGACAAGGGGAGTTGGCACAATTACAAGACGCGGCCCCGGTTCAATTATGAACTCAGAAGCACGCCGCCTCTTCAGTGGCGTGAAAAAGCTGTTTAATATGCTGCGAAAATACCAAACAAGGCTTGGCTCATGGAAATCGACGGAGGCAAATTGCATGTCCGGTCGCAAATACGTGCGGGATTCCTGAAAAAGCGCATACGCCGGAAACGATCGGGAGACCAATGGTGGGACGATGAGAGCGATCGCGACCCATAAACCCGCTGTGACAATGACGATGTTTCTAAACAAGGAGCGGCGCCGTGGCTCGCGAAATTCTTCGGAGGATCCAACCATTGCTTCTTCTTTGGACCAGTGCCGTGCGAGCAACAGCGCAAGCAGCGGAAACGCTGGCAACGTGTAGTGCGGCAGTTTCGTTCTAACCAGCGCAAAGATAATGAAAATGATCGCGACGCCTGCGATGAGGTAATTGTCGATGTTGTCGCGCGCGTTATAGCCTCGCGACTGCGGCGTGACACTGGCCTCCTCCTTTCGCCACAACATCTTCGTCAGCCAGGGAAGTTTGATTGACCACGGAAAAAAACTGACAAAGATCGTTACAAAATAAAACGGCAGCAGCAGGAGATACATCCCAAACGAATTCGCGCCGTGACCTTCCATCGTGGCAAACGAGCGATCGAGGACATGCCGGCCAATTCCGACGACAAGGAATTGTCCCTGCGTCCGAATCAGCGCCGGAATTCCCCAGATCGCGACAATCGCCAGCGTGAGCAAGACGCCGCGACCAAACTTGAAACGGTGGCTGAGCTGTAAACCGCGCGCGAAACACATTATCGATCCGGCGGTGAGCAACGGTGTCCAGGCGATCGGTCCTTTGGCGAGAAAACCGAGCGCCAGCGCAAAATAAAACGTTAACCACCAACGCATCTGTTGGTAGGGCGCGACTCCGAAGGTGTTCGCGAGCGGAGCAGCCGGGCGCACCAAACAAAGTTCGTATCCAGCCCAGTGTGCGATCGTCATGAAAAGCACGAGCCACATGTCGGCGACCGCAGCCTTAGCATGGAGAAAAGTTTGTAGTGAAAGCGCGAAAATAATTGCCGCCCACCAGCCAACCTTCGCCGCGCCGATGCGTGAGCCCCAGGCAAAGATTACCAAAGCGGTGAGCGCAGCAGCGATCACGGATGGAAAACGCGCGCTAAAATCGCTTTCACCAAAGAGACGGTAGCTTCCGACTTGTGCCCAATAGGCGAGGGGGGGCTTGTCGAGACGGAGCTGATTGTTGAAGTAAGGAACAACGTAATCTGCGCGCTGGATCATTTCGCGCGACGCTTCGGCAAAACGCGGTTCGTCGCGATCGATCAGTGGCAAGTTCCACGCGCCGGCCAGATGAAAAAGAGCGCAGCCAAAAAACAGCAGTGCGTAATTGCGGATTGCGGAATTCAAGTGCGCGCTCAAAATAGCGCCAGGCAAATATAACTGGAACTTATTTGTGAGGGGCAAAATCGTTTTTTATTGG
>QHNF01000070.1:0-5892 GCA_003218345.1 Verrucomicrobiota bacterium
TTCGGCTTTTATCTGTTCTCCATCTTGGGGACGGTCGCAACGCTGCTTCAAGTCTTCAACGCCGCGATGCTGGATGCTTTCTGGCCGTTCTTCACCGGAATCGTCGTGCAGCTCGTGGCTGCCATGTTCCAGTTCGTACGAATCATTCTCCTTCCGGCGGATCACGAGGGCGATTCAAATTGAAAAACCCAGCCAACGGTAACGGCTACAACAGTCGGTCAACGAAACCGGCAATGGTTTGGAGGATTCGTTGATCGACATCGTTCTGCGTTTCGCCTGCGGCCTGAAGTTGGCGCTTGGGGACGCGCAAGGAATGGTCGCCGCCTTCAACGATATGCAAAAAGTTCAGTGCTTTCATTTCGCTGCGAACGCGCTCAAGAAGGTCCAATGGACAAAGGGAATCGCGCGTCCCCTGTACAAACAGGATCGGTGTGGTCAGGGCGCGCAAGACTTCATCGCGACGTTTTGTCCGATCACCCATCGCGCAGAGCGGGTACCCAAGACAAATGAGACCGCCCACTTTCTCTTCGAGGGACACATGGCAACCGATGCGTCCACCCATACTTTTGCCGATCAGGATTGTCGTCCCTGACGGATGTCGTTCCCGTGCTTTGCTCAGTGCTTCTCGATGCGCAGCGATCAGCCGCGGCAAAGGATCGGGGCGTTTCCGGCCTTCCTGCATGTAGTCATAATCGAAAGCCTCGACGTCCCCGATCTCGGACAAACGATCTTTCCAATTTTGCATCCAGGAATGAGACGACGGCGCGCCTGCTCCCGGAGCGAATAAGAACAAGGGGTTCATGCGTTGCAGTCCATCTCGTGCGCTGCGTAACCTAAGCCGCGGTCAATCGACTCTGAAAGCTTTTCACAATCGCAGCCGGAAATCGTAGCCGCTAGGAAAACAGTTTGGGGAGCACGTTGGCCACAAAGTCCACCAACCCGTGGCCGATCATATTGGCAACCAGATCGCGACGCCACAAATAGAATCCGGTCAAGATTGCGCCTGCGGCGAGCGCAATGAGCATATTGGCCGCGCCTCCCGACCAATGCCCAAGCGAAAAAATAATCAACGGAATCGTGACGGACCAGAAGCGTCCGAGGCCAATCATCTGCAAACGCTCGATGGCGTAACCGCGGTAAAATAATTCCTCCACCACTCCGGCCCGGAAAACGATGACTGTAATTAACCAGAGTGGAAGTGCCTCGAACGCGGCAGAGCCCGGGCCGTGGCCATAGCCAGTGAGATAAGCCAGCCCGCCGACAACTACTGCGGATACGACAGCGATCACGAGCCCCCAGAAGATCGATATCCACCAGCGCGCTGTGCCAAGACCGATGGAGCGCAGCGGCAAACGTTCGCCGCGGCGGATAATAACGAGCAGAGCGGCTGCGCTCGCCCAGATCAGCGCTTCTTTTAGAATTGCCCAGCCAAATGTGATTTCGGGTATGAAGAGCACCAACCCATAGCGAATGACGAGCATCGCGAACAGCGAGAGGAAGAGCCCCACCCACGTAGCGCGCGAAACTTTCGCAGGCACCACAGGCTCGTCGGTCATAAGAAAGGATTGCTCTCCGATATTCTCCGTTTCCATAGATTTCCATTGAGATGCCGCACGAGACAGTTTGGATTCAAGAAAGCAGAGTCCTCTTTCCGCGGCGTCGGATTTCCCGTGGCAACTGCGCGTCTCTCTACTGCACCGTCACGAGTGTGCCGATCGGGATTTCGGAGAAGAATTTGCGCGCCGCTTCAGGTGGCAGCCTGATACATCCGTGGGATGCGGGGTAGTGGGGCACAACTCCCGCGTGCATTCCGAAATCGAGGCAGCTAAGTCGCATGAAATATGGCATGTCCACTTTGTAGATCGTGGAACGATGGTTTCGCTCTTTGTTGGTGATTACAAATTGACCGGTCTTGGTCGAGTAGCCTTGCCGGCCGGTCGAGCATTGCGTGTGGAATATCGGCACGCCATCTTTCACGAGAGCGACGCGTTGCAACGCAAGCGAAATTTCGATGCGCAGTTGGTCCGGTGACGGGCCGCCACCGAGGAGAATTTGCGCGGAACGCCAGTGACCTGTCTCGGCGGCAATGTCCAACGCGGACATCTTGTAGCGCTTTGTCAGGCGGCTGCGATGGGCTCGAGCGTTGAGGAGCGCGCGCAAGTAATCCTCCTGACCGAGGCCTGCCGTGAGCATTAAGACAGTCAGATTTCTATCCTGTTCAACGTAGGTGCGGAGGGATTTTGACGGGAGTAGCGCGAGAAAATCTTCATCGCACCGGGAAGGCAAAGCCGTATTGGGATCGGCTCCGCAAGTTAGGAGGGTGGTAAACAGAGGCGCGTCGTTTTTGCCTATAGCATAGGCGAGCAGTGGCACATCTTTGCCTTCAGGAGTCGGAGGCGTGGTACGTTTGCTCAAAAGAAGCCGGACTTGATCCTTGTCTTCGGCGAGGAGGGCTGCCCCAAGCGCCCGCCGTGTACTGCTCGTCCATCGCGGCATTACCGGTAAGCGCTCCTCTACACTTCTGACAATCTCCCTATTACCGCCATCGAGAGCCATTTCCAAAAGATCCCGGCCGTCATCGCACCGAGCTTCCACGTGAAGATTTGTCAACCGAGCCAAAATCGTCTGGTACGTATCGAGCTTGCCGTGCAGCGCTGCTGCCATCAGGGGCGTAAATCCACTCTTGTCAGCGAGACCTACGAGTGCGCGAGCATCGAGCAGCCGCCCGGCTGTCTTCCAATCTTGTTGCGATGTCGCGATCAATAAGGGCGTTCGTCCCTGAGTGTCGCGCGCATTTGGATCGACATGTTCAGCCAGGCACAAGTCAATCAGAGAAGCGCGGCCGATCGTGACAGCGCGAACCAGCTCGCTGGGTGAGATGGAGAAGCGCGCAGGAGGCTCGGGTGCAATCGCAGTCGCCCACAGAAGTATCAAAAATATGACGACGGCCTGAAAGACAATTCGCCTCTTGGACGCACGCATATGCAAGGCTTGGCCGGAAATTATATAATCTCTGTCCGGCAATGTAGTAGAGGCGCGATGAAACTGCGAGGGCACCTTTGCGTAAGCCGGGATTGGACGTATCCGGTTGAACGTTGCATGTTCCATGCTGTCCAAATTCCAACCCATGCGCTTGTCCATTTTTACCCTGTGCGTCGCACTCAGTACATCGTTTGCAGCGCAACCTGAGGCCGTCCCGACTTCTACTGTCCCCGCGGCAACGGCGGAAGCGGGCAAGGACGTCGTTCATCAATTGAACAATGCGTTCGCGAAGGTCTTCGAAACCGTGGCGCCGAGCGTTGTCATTATCGAGATTTCAAAGAAAACGGAGGCCAGCGAAAGTTCACCGCTCGACGATTTGTTCTTCCAAGGGCCGCCCGATGAAAATAACCAACGGCAAAACCCGGGAGGGCTCCGGCCGATTCAGAGCGAAGGCTCCGGCTTTATAGTTCGGCCAGATGGCTACATCCTCACGAACTTTCACGTCGTCGAAGGCGCTGATAAAATCGAGGTGAAATTGCGGGATGGCCGCGACTTTCCCGCGAAGGTAATAGGCACGGATGAAAAAAGCGATATTGCTGTCATTAAGATTGGCGCAAAAGATTTGCCGGTCGTCCAGCTCGGTGACAGTGACGCCGTGCGAGTGGGCCAGTTTGCGTTCGCCATCGGTGCGCCGTTCAAGCTTGATTACACTTTCACTTATGGGGTGGTAAGCGGTAAAGGCCGGAACAAACTGCTGGCGACGGGTGGCTATTCCGTCTCGGATTATTTGCAGACCGACGCATCGATTAACCCGGGCAACAGCGGCGGACCGCTCTGCGACATTGATGGCAATGTGATTGGGATGAACACCCTGATCAACGGAATGAACCGCGGCCTGGGTTTCGCAATTCCCATCAACATGGCCAAGGAAATTGGCGGCGAACTAATCGCTGGTCATAAAATTGTCCGTCCGTGGCTGGGCATTCGCATCGAGACGCTCGGTGACGACCCTGCGATCCGCGACTTGTTCAAAGGCGCGGACAAAGGCGTCGTAGTCCGCACAATTGAAGCTGATGCGCCCGCTTACAAAAGCGACTTGCGACCATTCGACGTAATTACGCATGTCGATGGAACACCGATCCAGACGGATTCGCAGCTTCAGCATGAGATTTTGAAAAAGAAAATTGGGCAGAAGTTGGAGCTGACTGTTTGGCGCAAAGGCCAATCCATAAAGCTGCCAGTCAAAACTGGTGAATTGCCTAACGAGGTCGCGCGAGCATCAAATGAGCCCAGTCAGCCAATTCAACCAAACCAGCAAAACGTCGGCAAGTTCGGATTGCAGGTGCAAGAGTTAACGAAGGAAGTTGCCGAACGCCTGCATCTGCCGGTTCAGCAAGGAATCGTCGTAACGGGCGTAGAGGATAACAGCATTGCAGCGGCGCAGGACATTCAGCGCGAAGACGTCATTTCCGAAGTGGACGGCAAGCCGGTCACAAATGTGCAATCGTTCCGCGAGGCGCTCAACAAAGCGGACCCGAAACGCGGTGTCCTTCTCTACCTCGACCGCAAAGGCAGCAAAACTTTCGCCGTGCTAAAAGCGGGCGACTAGGTTTTGCGGCTGCCGACAATTACCAGCACGATTCCGCCCACCAAGCAGATGCCGCCGAAAAGGGGCGGAAATGGAATCGTGTGTTGTTTTTCTGCCGTCGCTTGAATCGGGCCTATATCGAGCACTTTCTCGCGCTTGGTGTAGGTGAATCCGCCATACACAAGCGATATAATCCCAACGATAATAAGAATGATGCCGACGATGCCGGCTGGTTTCATTGGCGCGACCTTACAACGGCCGGCGGCCTTGGATCAAATTGATAATCAGCACCACAATCGCAATGACGAGCAGGATGTGAATGAATCCGCCCAAGGTGTAGGAGCTGACCAATCCAAGCAGCCACAGCACCAGCAAGATCACGAATATTGTCCAGAGCATAAGGTTCCTTTTGGTTAAGTCTTAATTTGCTTCGCGCGAGAAGGTTCCGCTGCGCTTATCGGAAGTGAAAAAAAATGTGCGCAAGTTTCTAATTATCTTCAGCGTTTCGCAGAAAATCTGTGGAGAAGACCGTGTCGACTCCACTCAATTTAATGCCACGCCTGCCGCCACAGTTTACTTTTCGATCTTGCTCACTACGGCGCGTAAATTCCAGCCATTTGCTTGGAGCAGCTTGTGAGCGGAATCGTAATCGCACTGCATCAACTCGGTGACCACCCGCACCGCGCGATCGCGCAGCTTCGAACTGGTCGTGTGCAGATCGATCATCAAATTACCGCACACCTTCCCGAGGCCAACCATCGCTCCGGTACTAATGATGTTGAGCGCAACCTTCGTCGCGGTCCCAGCTTTCAATCTGGTCGATCCAGTGAGGACTTCCGGCCCAACCGCGAGATGAATCGCAAGATCGATATCGCTGTAGCCACGGCCCTGTGGGCCGTCGCCGTGACCGGCCACAGGCCGGTGGCTACAACTGGGATTACAGGTGAGCAGAATCGTTTTCGCACCTAACGACTTCGCCCGCGCCAGCGCGCCCAGGACGAAAGGCGTTCTGCCGCTGGCCGTGATTCCAATCATAACATCGGTATTCTTGATCCGACGCTCATCCAAAGCTAACGCGCCCGCGCTTTCCTCGTCTTCGGCGGCTTCCACGCTGCGATAAAGCGCGGTAACCCCGCCGGCGATCACTCCCTGCACAAGGTCGGGCGGCGCGCCAAAAGTCGGCGGGATTTCGCTGGCATCGAGGACCCCAATCCGCCCGCTGCTCCCGGCACCAACATAGAACAAGTGGCCGCGATTTCGCAGCGATTCGGTCACTATTTCAACAGCTTTGGAAAGCTTGACAATCGCCCCGTGCAAGGCAT
>QHNF01000070.1:5924-7982 GCA_003218345.1 Verrucomicrobiota bacterium
TCGTCGACGAAAAGTTCGACCAGTTCTCGCGCGCTCATTTTTTCCAGGTTCTCCGAGCGCGGATTGCGTTGTTCAGTGAGCGCGGCAGCCAAATTTTCGATGTCCTTGTGAGAAGGCACCGACTGGAAAGTTGCATGGTCGGGCATCTCTGCCGCAAGCCAAGCGGCGCCCAGCTCAGAAGCTCGCCCCGCAGTCGCCACTCGAGCATCGGGGAGATTCTTTTTTAGCCGTCGCCGGAAGGCATGTGCATAGATCGAGTCGCGATAGAAGAGACCGCCCATCAGCACGACTTTGGGCGCAAGCAGATGCAAACGAGCGGCAACCGCCTCGGTGTATTCGCTGAGAACACGTGCGCCTTCCTCGATGATCTCGATCACACGCGCATCGCCGCTGGCTGCGGCTTCAAATACTACCGGGGCCAGCATTGCGATCTCCATTTTGTCTGCCGCCTGCGCCCAGCGAACCAGTTCATCAAGATTGTTCAGCAAAAGCGCATGCAGGATTTTCGCAGTGAATTGCATTTCGCCACGACGCAAATCGTATTCATGCAAGATCAGGCGCAACGCCTCCACGGAAAGAAAATAACCGCCGCCGGCATCGCCCAAAATGTGTCCCCACCCACCGGCTCGCTCGATTCGGTCACCGCGGCGTCCAGTGACCGAGGACCCGCTTCCAGCATTGACGACAATACCGTCCCCATGGTCGAGAGCCGCAGCCAGACCAGAGTCACGGTCGCTACCAGTCACGATTTGCGCGTTTGGCCAAACGTCGGCACAGATGAGCCTCAGCGAATGGCGATCTTCCTCTGTGCTGCAACCGGCAAGGAAAACCCCCGCGCGATCGATTTGCTTTGGCAACTCGGAGAAAATTTCGCGCAAACGTTCGGGCGTTGTGAGGCGCAAATTGGATGGCGGCAGTTTTCCCTGATCGAGGATGCGCGCGGTCCAACCAGGATCATCCATCCCGCCTGCAATTTCCACCAGCGCCCAGGCGGTTTTCGTGCCACCGCCTTCGACTCCGAGAATTCGCTCGCCTGGTTCCACGATTCCTTATCCTATCCTGATTTTGCGGGAATTTGAAAGTTTGGTTGCAACACGCACAGGCGGACCTGCACGCGCGGCTTGTGCGTCATCCGTGCCGTTGCCGAGATTTTGCGCGTTCGTATCGTGCAGTATGTCCATGCGCGAGAAGGAAGCCGCGGAGCGTATTGCGCAGCTGCGAGACGAAATCCGAAAGCATGACCTGCTCTACTACGAAGAAGCCGCGCCGATCATCAGCGACCGAGAATACGACCGGCTTTACAAAGAGCTAGTCGATCTTGAAGCGCAGTTCCCCGATCTCGTTTCGCCGGATTCACCTACCCAGCGCGTCGGCGGAAAACCGCTGAAGGCGTTCGAGCAGGTCTCACATCTCGTACCGATGCTCAGCCTCGATAACACCTACTCGGAAGAAGAGGTGAAAAATTTTTACGCTCGCATCCGGCGGCTCCTGCCGAACGAAAACATCCCCGTGGTGATCGAGCCAAAAGTGGACGGCGTGGCGGTTTCGCTCATTTACGAAAACGGCAAGCTGCGCCAGGCGGCAACGCGCGGGGACGGAAACGTCGGCGACGACATCACGCAAAATATCCGTACGATCCGCTCGGTGCCGGAGCGACTCCGCCGCGCTGCGCCGAAACTTCTGGAAGTACGCGGCGAAGTTTACATGGACAGGAAGGGTTTCGAAAAACTCAACGAGCAGCGCGGGAAGCAAGGCCTGCCGCTGTTTGCAAATCCGCGCAATGCTGCGGCAGGTTCGCTCAAGCAACTCGACCCGGCGATCGTAGCGAAACGTCCGCTCGGCGTCGTGTTTTACGGCACTGGAGCGACGGAAGGAGTGGAAGTCGGTGTTCATTCGGAAATTTTTCCACTGTTGAAAAAGCTAGGCTTGCCGGCCACCGAGCGTTGGTGGCTGGCCGAGTCGGTCGAGGAAATCTTAGATGCAATTCATGAGCTCGACGGCGTCCGTCACAAGTTTGCTTATCAAACCGATGGCGCGGTAGTGAAGGTGAATTCGTTT
>QHNF01000461.1 GCA_003218345.1 Verrucomicrobiota bacterium
TGCCGGTGATCTGTTTGAGATACTCATCAGTCAAACCAGTCTTGGTCTTGATCATCGTCAGAGTCCAGACCGGTCCTTCGTTGTATGGCGCGTTGCTGCCTTTCGCGCTTGTTGTGTTTGTCTGCGCGGAGCAAACGACAGTGAGACAAAGAGATAATGCAGCGACGGCCGGAATTTTCGTTTTCATCATGTGCGTATCCTTGCAAGCGCACGGTAAACGGGCGAGAAGAATCTCACAGAAAAAATTCGCGGTAGCCAACTGGGGCGGATCTCATGAAGTGACCACCATCGCTGAGGGCTACAGCCTCCGAGCGAACATCAGAAGATAGCGTTATTGACGAACAGCGATCGGAGTTGGTTTCGCGGTGCTCGCTATTCAACAGTTTCCTAGATATCGGTCACGGACCAGAATTTGCGGAACGCAGCGGGCCAATTGCGGTCAATAACACTTTTTCTCGCCGCACTGCCCATGCGCTCCCGCAGGGCGGGATCAGCAGCCAAGGCGCGAATGGCGCGGGCGAGATCATCAACATCGCGCGACTTGGTGATCAAACCATTGGTCAGATCTTCCACCAATTCCTGAGGCCCGCCGGAATCGGACACGATAACTGGCACACCGCAGGCTTGCGCTTCGAGTATAACATTGCCAAATGTGTCTGTGGTGCTGGGAAAAACAAAAATATCGGCTGAAGCGTACGCCATAGCTAAGTCTTTCCCTGTGAGGTAACCGGTGAAAAATGCCTCCGGCAGCGACCGCGCAAGCGGCTCGGAGTATGGGCCGTGGCCGACGACAAACAGGTGCACGGGAAGACCTTCATCGCGCAACCGGCGGTAGGCATCTGCCAACACGTCGAGATCTTTCTCCCGCGATATCCGGCCGACATAAAGCAGGCGGACCTCGCCATTATCAACACCAAATTTTTCCCAAAACGCTGGCTTGCGTCGCGCTGGAGTGAACAGCTCGGTATCGAGACCGCGCGGGAGAATTTTCAATTTTGCGGAATCGAAGCCGCGCTTGACCCAACTTTCGCGATACTCTTCGGAGTTAACGAAGACCATGTCGAGCTGACCGTAGAACCAATGCATGTAACGCCACGCGACGCTTTCGAGGAAGCTGTCCTCGGTAAGAATCCGGATGTATTGCGGAAAATCGGTGTGATAAATGCCGCTCGTTTGCAGGTTGAGCATTTTGGCCGCGAGCAGCCCGGTCAATCCGACCGGTCCAGGCGTACTAATGACAATTTCGGTAAATTTTTCTCGCTGGACGTAATCGAGCATCTGAAGGATCGGCGGGAAGCTCAGTTTTTGCAGCTCGTATTCGGGCAACTCAAATTCGCCGATCGGCGGAAAGTTTTTGATAGGGATATCACGAATATGCAGGTTGTTGCGCGAAGTTACGACAGTTAGTTCCTTCCCAGCTGCTGCGCCGGCGGCGGTCATTTTGCGGATGGTAGTAGCTACGCCATTGACGTCTTCGAGAGTGTCGGTGAACCAGGCGCGTTTGCGATTTTGCAAAGCGATCGGAATTTCGGCGGCGAATTCTTTAAAGATAGCCCGCAGCCATTTTCGAGAAGGCGCCTGACTATGGAAACCGTAGATATAGGGCGTAAGAATCACCAGGATTGGCGCGATCGCGCTGATGGCTTGCATGCTTTCGACCATATTGCCGCTGCCGATTTGCTGAACGAACTTTTTGAAAAACCGGAACGTGAGTTGCTCGGCAACCATGTTCGCCATGAGAAATGTGCGGCGCTCAGGTTCGCTAACTCCGTCCAATTGGGCCGCGAGTTTTGCCTTTACCTTGGGTTGCGCGAAATACCCTGAGAGTTCTTTCCAGAGCGACACATTTGCTGGCTTGACGAATTCGAAAATTTTTCCCGACAAAACGCCTTGCACGATAAATTCCATTTTCTCTTTGAGGCTGAACTCAGTCGGGTCTCGGCCTTCCATAAAACGCGAAAACATTTTCTCCAGCAGCGCGCCGCCTGGCCCGAGTTTTTCGTGGAAGCGGTCCTGGATGAAACACGCGACCGTGTTGTAAAAACC
>QHNF01000071.1 GCA_003218345.1 Verrucomicrobiota bacterium
ATTCTCTCCGGATGACGCACAGGTCTAACCAGGCGCTGCAGCCGACCGCTGTCCGGCGTTTTCTTTCGCTTCGAGTTCGCGAGAGGGTTTTTCATTGCATTGGCTGCCGCGCTGTCACCAGCGGTGGCTGAGCTTTTCTCGTTAGGCACAAAATTATGAAACTCAACCTTATACTGCCTCTGATTCTTATAGCGTTGGCTAGCCAGCAATTGACCGCCGAAACACCGAAATCGATTGCTCAATCGTCACCCGAAAGCCTTGTTTCCGATCTTTATAAACTGGATGAAAAAAAACAGAGCCCTTTTTCACAAACCAAAGATCATGGCTTGGTGACCAAATATTTTTCGGAACGCTTGGCGCAACTTATCTGGAAGGACGCGGTGAAGTCAAAAGGCGAAGTGGGTGCTCTCGATGCCGATCCTCTTTACGACGCGCAAGACTTTGACATCAAAAAGTTCTCGCTTCGAAAATCCAAGTCCGAAAAAGACTCTGCCGAAGTGATCGCTTCGTTTGAAAACATGGGTCACAAAACTGAAATCACCTTTTCTCTTGTTCTTACAAAAACGGGTTGGAAAATTTCGGACATGAAGTATGCGGACGGCAGGCATTTGGTTGGTCTTTTAAGTGGGAAGTAATTTTGTGCCTGACCAATCGCTCGAGCCAACCGCTGGCCGTTGTACTAAGAAAGTTGGGGTTGAGAGATTATAGTTGAGAGTAAAGCAAAGCTCGCCCCCCGCCAACCGGGGCTGATCTTGTTCTCGTTAGACAATAAGCGGGTCGCGCCCCGATCAATCCGGAACTTTGCCGCGCAACACAGTGAGCGAATACGGCGGCAGTTCATAGAATGAAGCCGCTTTTCGCGTAAAGCGCGCGGGGGGCAGGCTCCGGGTCAGATATCCGTTCGGACCGTCATCGCGCCAGGCGTATTGCTCTCGCGAGAATTGAACTACCTCTACCTGGTCCGCAAAACGCGCGGGCTGCTGTCCGCCAGAAAATTTGAATTCCACTGCGAGGTGGGCAGCGCGGTTCGGATGCTTGTTGATTGCAAGCAGGGCCCATTGTTTATCCGGGCGTCGCACTGCATAGACGCTGACAGCAGATGATGACGTCGATTTGCGCTGTCGGACAGTTACGGGGAACATCGCGTGTAGTTCATCTGTGGGCTGCATCCATTCCTTCGTGATGATTTGGGCAGCATAGTAAGCGGACAGCCGGTTTAGCTGGTTATTGTCTGGATTCAACTGAAGCATCATTAGATTGCCCCAGGAGCACTTGAGCTCATCTTCGAGGTAGTTTGGCTCGTATTCGTATTGGTACGGCTTCGAGCCACCCAATGTCAGAAAAGTTCCAACCGTATCCGCGTTGAAAAGCGCGCCTTCAATATCCACTTCGGGGCGCCCCGCAAAGACCGAATAGCCGTATTCAGTCATCAGCCATGGAATTGTTGAGGGCACGCCATCGGCCCGCAAACTGGCCACCATGGTGCCGAGACGTTTTGGAATTTCCAACAACTGCGGCGCCGCATCGGAGCACACGTCATCGAATGGATAGAACTCAAATGAGAAAAAATCGAATGGACATCCCGCAGTGCGGATGTGCTTCAGAAATCGATTCATCCACCAGCGATTTCTTGCTGCGTCAGGCCATGTGAGAAGTCGCGACTCGAAATTTTGCAGGCTTGGCCCTCCGAGTTTTAAACGCGGATTCAGCGCAGCGAGACGCCGAGCGACTCCGGCGTAAAGCGCGGCATAATCCTCTGGTGAAACCCATTGTCCATCGGGTTCTTCGCCCAACTCGACGCCTTCGAGAGAATATTGTCGTTTCAAGAGATAGCTGATCTCCGCTGTTGCGTTTTCCGGCGTGTCGTACAGGACGCCCACCGGCACGAGAACTGGCAAGCGATCGGTTAATTCACTTCTGAGAATGAAATCCAAACCCGGCTGCTCGACTTTATAGTCGATGTCCGCGGCTCGATGCCAGGGATCGGTCGATGATACATAGATCATCGTCTGCTCGTATCGACCCGGTGCGTGACGAGCGTAATCATAAAAGCGATCATCATCATCGACGTTTCCGAGCTCAATCTCGCAAATCGCAAATCCAAGCCGATCGCGGATATCGTCCAAGACTTGTGCGCTGTTTCGCGAGCTGCGCTTCATTAGAATTCGGATGAACCGAATCAAAAGAGGCTTGGCGCATAGCCGGACTGACTCAGTGCCGCCGACGCTGTGACCGACTGCGCCCTGTGGGAAAAGACGCCATTCATCTTTTTTACTGCTATGCAGATGCATCGGATCGCTCCCGCTCCAGTATTCCACGCTGTACTGCTCGGCGTACGGCGTGCCCCAGTGAATCCGAATGGAGTTAATCGGTTTTATTGCGCCCAAATCGATCACCACCCACTGCGGATGCGCGTCCTCTGCCTCGCCGGTAAAGTGCGAATCGAGGTAAGGATTGCTCTTCCAAAATGAATGTTCGTCACCGTCAGCGATGCGCGAATAGCCGTCATCGTTTGCCTGATCGATTGTGTTACCACGTCGCGGCAAACGATAGCCGTAAGAAAGATTAATCGACTCAACAACTGAATCATCCGAGGTCCAATATCCGCGCTGATGAAGCGGATCGCTCCACGTGCCCCGCGGGTTCCAATGCCAAACTTCACCCGCAAGCTCACTGCGCAGCCGATACGTCAGCGGACCGAACCCAGCTGACCGCATTTCCGCGATGTTCCTATCGGTAAACATCCGAGCACATTCGCCTTGCTCATGACCGTCTACACCCGCGCCCAGAGCCTGTATTGGATTGATCCTGTTAACCGGCCGATCGGCATGGACGGTTACGTCGAACGTATTTTCTTCGCGAACACCGGGGCGACCAGCTAGCAACTCCTCGGTCAGAATGGTGTGGAATATGAGAGCACTCATCAAAGCAGGCACATACGAGTTTTTCAGCCGGCAGTTTTTCATTGAGAACCGCATCGCGCGTAATAATGAGAGATGAAGTGAAAGTAATTAAGCAGCCTTTGCACAAGCGCCACGCCTGCGCTGCAACGTGATGACCACCTCATCTTTTGCAGAGAATTTCCGGCGTCGCACGCGCATGGATGCGGTTTTTGGAGTGGTCCTCGTAGCATCGAGTTTAGCGCTAATCGGATGCCACCAGCACATCGCACTCCAGCAAGTTGATCCTAACGGTCCAGTCGAGGTGGTGATACCCGAACATGGCGCGTACACCGGCGCGTTCATGGATTTTGGCGACGAGGAAGACGACGTGACATTGGAAACGATAGAAGATTTCGAGCAGATGGTGGGCAAACATCAAGCCATCATTGCGTCGTCGAGTTATTGGGGAGAACAAAATTTTCCCGCGGACAATCTCAATGTCATTTGGCGGCACGGCTCGTGGCCGCTAGTTTTTTGGTCGCCCTGGGACAAGCCCTATGAAGAAGATCACGGGCCGGACAAGTTCAATTTAAACGAGATCATCGCAGGCAAGTGGGACGCGTACATCAATAAGTGGGCGGACGCCGCCCGTGATTTTGGTCATCCCATGATCGTAGTATTCGGCGTTGAAATGAATGGGACGTGGTTCCCGTGGTCGGGAAGGTATTACGGTGGCGCGGAGTGGGACAAAGAGCGCAACAATTGGAAAGGGCCGGAAACATTTCGCACCGCCTATCGCCATGTGGTGGATCGCGTCCGCGCACGTGGCGCTTCTAACATCAAGTGGATGTTTCACACGAACAATTATCCGTATCCGTACGAAACCTGGAACTGTGCAGCGGCTTACTATCCCGGTTCCGACTACGTCGATTGGCTTGGCCTGAGCGTTTACGGGCAGCAATATAAAGACGAACCGAATCCGGACATTCCGTCACTCGTGAGCTGGCCGTATGAGGAAATGTGCAGGCTCGATCCGCACAAGCCAATTATGATTGCCGAGTGGGCGACGGGTGAGTTTCCGCTAATGACAGCCGAGCCCGACGCGATGCACAAACCCGCGTGGATCAAGCAAGGATTGGAACTTTTTCGCACTCGATACCCGCGCATCAAAGCGGCGCTTTACTGGCATGAGCGCTGGCAAAACGCTGACGGATCTTACAGCAACCTGCGGGTCAACTCTTCCGTGGAATCGCTCCAAGCCTATCGTGAGGGCGTCGCAAATCCGAATTGGCTGGGCGATTTGATTCTGCGAGCGCTGCCGAATTCGAAACCGAAATGACCACCTCGATAGGATCCGCCGTGGAAACTGTAGGGCAGGCGCTCAGCCTGGCACTCCTCGTTTCGCCAATCCCAAACGCATTCGGGGTTGCGCCCATAATTATTTTTTCTCAGCCGGCGCGTTCTTCTGAAAATCGAGAGCTAGTTTCCAGGCGCCATCGGACTCGAGCCGCCAAATGCAAAGATAGATGCCGCGTTTATTGGCGTCGTCATTGTCGCTCGTGTATTCGCCATATTCGTAAGCGAGATCAATCGGGGTACTTGTGCCCGCGCCTAGTGGCGCGCGGGTCGTTTTTGCATTTTTTTCACCAAACATTTTTTTGGTAGCCGTCTTGCCAACAGCGGGAAGCTGGCCGCTGCGATAAACGCGAATATCGTTGCTGGCACTATCAATGATTGCGTCGCCTTCATTTTCCTTGAGCGATTTTGCAAAGGTGTGCTGTGTTTTGTCCAGATCGGCGCTCGCAGATTCGGGATGAACGAGGGGAAAGTTTGGAACGCATATTCTAGTTTCGGTCTCCGCTTCTTGCGGTTGCGGATGGTTCAAGCCAACATCGAGAGCGATTTTCCACACGCCGTTCGCGTTCTTTTGCCAGATAGTGACAAACTGGCCGAACGCATCCGGCTTTTCCGCATCACGCGATTTCCTGTATTCCGATGGCCCTGTCGTATAACCGAGCTCACCACTCCGCGAGATCGACGCGAAGATCGGTCGCCAGGTTATGACCGAATCCTCTTTTGCTTCCCGCCAGAATTTTTTGCCGTTGACCGCATTGGGCGCGAAGATTACCGCATCGTCGGCAAGGACAGAGATGGATGCTTCGCGAAATCCTTTTTCGCCGGCAAGTTTGGCGTAAGCCTTTTCCGCAGCGATGAGTGAACCGACGGCTTTCTCAAGATCGGCATCTGCCGCTCGAGCGTCTGCAATGGCCAGCCACGCGACGAACACGAAAAATTTCGATGAGCTAGACAAAATCATTCGTTGGCGACGTCTTGAACATAAAGACCGTGAAAAGGTCATGGAGAATATCGCCAGCCATGAGGATTGGAAGAGTTGTTTTTCTGAAGTCGCTCCCGGACTGCTGCTGTTCGCCCGGCAATGGGTGCAATCGGCGGCCGACGCGGAAGACATTGTTCAGGAAGCCTTCGTTAAGTTTTGGCGACGCAACCACAAGATTGCAAACCGGCCTCTGCTTTACGCTGCCGTGCGTTCCATCGCTCTCGATGTTATCCGTCGCGACAGACGCCGCGCTCGGCGCGAGGCCAGCGTCTTTGCCGAAGCCGAGCCTGCCATCGATCCGCAGTTTGAACTTGAAGACGACACGCAATCCGCGCTTGCCGCGGCAGTGGATTCTTTGCCACACGATCAACGCGAGGTGCTCGTATTGAAAATCTGGAACGAGCTTACTTTTAGCGAAATCGCACGTGCGCTGGACATTTCTCAAAACACAGCCGCATCGCGTTACCGCTACGCCTTGGCCAGCCTGAGGAAAAGTTTGCAACCGCAATGAACGATTTCTCCGAGCTCGAGAATGAACTGAGAAAACTGCGCCCTGCGTCGCCTTCGCCGATTCTTCCTGAGCGAGTAGAAGAAGCCATGCTGGAGAATTGTAGGGTGTTTGCCGCGGCGGACGCCCGCTTCATGGCCAAATGGCGTTGGCGTTTCATAGGAGCGCCCCACAAACTTGCGCTCGGCTTCGGTCTCGCAGCCGCGGCAGTCTTGCTTTTGCTTGCGCAAATTAGCAGGGAAGAAAGAGGATCTGCGGCCAAGGAAAGTGCGCCCGTTTCCTCTGTAATGGCGACAAGACCGACTTCTGCCAACGAATTTATCCCCGCCGGCGCGACGCAGGTCGTTTACAACCCACGCGATGAGGGACTGCGTTTTGCCGACGGCTCGCAGCAACCGCTGCGGCGGCTTCGCTACCAGACGCACCAGACATGGCAGTGGCGTAATCCGACTACCGGCGCATCGCTTCGCGTCTCTTACCCTAGCGAGGAAGTCGTCCTCGTTCCGGTTTCGGGCCAATGATTCACGAACCAAGATCATGAAGATAAAACCCATCGCTACCATCGCAGCTATCATCTTCCTGCCAATTGCAGGATTTGCGCAGACACCACCCATGCCGCCACAGCCGCCTACCCCGCCTCATCCACCAGGGCGTCCAGGTGGCCATGAGAAAGCACCGAAAATTCCAGTAACATTTATCGGCGTGGAGACATCGCAAGTACCGAGTGTCGTAAGCGAACAGCTTGGCTTGGCCAAAGGCCTCGGGTTAGTCGTCGATTACGTGGCGCCGGATAGTCCGGCCGCCGCGGCAGGCATTCAGCCAAACGACATCCTCAAAATGCTGAACGACCAGATTCTGATCGAACCGAGCCAATTGCGAAAGCTCCTGCAGACCTACTCTGAAGGCACAGACGTGACGCTGACCATTTTGCGCAAGGGAC
>QHNF01000462.1 GCA_003218345.1 Verrucomicrobiota bacterium
CGTGTGCTGCACGCCGTTGAGATATTGCGTCTTGCCGATGATCTCCGGGTCGGACTTGTAACGATCTCTCCAGGTTCGATAACTGATCACCACCACCGGATGCGCATTGCGTCCGGTCCCTTCTTCGGATCTGAATCCGCGGCCTAGAATTGGCCGCACACCGAGTGCGTCGAAATAATTCGCCGTAACAATTCCCACCGATGCGATTTCGGCCCGATCGCCAACGCTCAAAGACGTCCCCGTGATTTTATCGACAATGAACGATTCAAACAGCGTCGAGTTTTTTTCGAAATCGACAAAGTCAGGATAGGAAAGCCCGTTATGCCCTTCCACCCCGCGTGTCGTGCCCACAAGCGCAAGCATCCGGTCCTGGTGTGGCACCAGTGGATAGGGCCGAATCAGAATCCCTTCGATCCAACTTAGCACAGCTGCATTGGTGCCGATTCCCAAAGTCAGGCAAAGAATCGCCAGAATGGAAAAGCCGGGACTGCGCCGAAGCATTCGGAATCCAAACCGAAGGTCTTGCAAGAGCGTTTGCATTTATCGCTTCATTAGGCAGCGATCCGATCTTCAACCACGCGACCGTCGAATAAGTGCACTGTGCGGTCGGCGTGCTGCGCGAAACGCTCGTCATGCGTAACCATGCAGATGGTCGCGCCGACGGCGTGCAATTCTTTCAAGAGTTCCATAACCGCCTCGCCATTGCGGGAATCGAGATTTCCCGTTGGCTCGTCTGCCAGCAAAATGGCGGGCCTGCCAGCAAGCGCGCGCGCGACTGCGACGCGCTGCTGTTGGCCACCTGACAGCTGGCTCGGTAAATGTTTTGCCCGATGTGCCATGCCGACGCGTTCGAGTGCTTCGGTGACAAACGATTTGCGTTCACCTGCGCTCGTCCCGCGGTAGGTGAGTGGCAACTCCACATTCACAAACACTGTGAGATCGCCGATTAAATTGAAACTTTGGAAGATAAATCCAATCTCGCGATTTCGGATGCGCGCCCGATCTGCAAACGACAGATTGGCGACTTCGTTGCCTTTTAACGAGTAGCTGCCGTCCGAAGGAGTATCGAGCAGTCCGAGGATCGACAACAACGTTGTCTTGCCGCAGCCAGACGGCCCAGCGATCGAAACATATTCGCCGGTGCGAATATCGAGGTGGATTCCAGATAGCGCATGGGTCTCCACTTCATCGGTAAGAAACACTTTGGTTACGCTGTTTAATCGTATCAAGGGAGTCGAGCCGTTTGTCGTAGGAGTTTGCATTGATTCGCTAGCACTTAATGTTGAATTCATTGACGTTGGTTTTGTTTAGTTAAGGCGAATGCGCTCGTGCGCGTCCCACGCGCTAGTGTCGGAGAGAATTACCTGATCCCCGGGTTGAAGGCCGTTTAAGATCTCGATCGTGTTGACCGAGCTTTTGCCCAGTTTCACTGGCGTGCGGATAGCTTCCGAAGTTCCGTTAACCAGTTTAAACATCCCTACGGTATTGTTTTCCTGGCCGAACGCTGGACGGCCCACATAGACCACATTGTCAAGACGCTCGAGCTCGATTGTACCATCGACACTGAGGTCCGGCCGCGCGCCCTTCGGCAGCGGCTCATCGAAGACAACCTCGACAGTTACGGTTCCCTGCTCCACTGCTGGATCGACGCGCGTGACGTGCCCCTTCACCGTGCCGTTCCGTGTATCGATCACCGCTTGTTGCTTAATCTGGATGTCTTTCGCCTGCGTTTCGGCGATTTTCACTTGCGCCTTCAGCTTTGTCGGATCGGCGACACGCGCGAGATTGTCGCCGACCTTGAGTCGCTGGCCGA
>QHNF01000089.1 GCA_003218345.1 Verrucomicrobiota bacterium
GACGGCATTATCAGTGCGCTCCAGGTTTTGCGAATCATGCACAAAAGCGGGCAGCCATTAAGTAAATTGAAGACGTGCTTGAAAAAATATCCACAGGCCCAGCGCAATCTAGTAGTGAAAGAAAAGCGCCCGCTGGCGGAGCTCACCCCGGTGATGAACTTGGTAAACGAAGCGGAGAAAGAGCTATCCGGCAAAGGCCGCGTGCTCCTGCGTTATTCCGGGACCGAGCCAAAAATCCGTCTGCTCATCGAAGGAAGCGAGCCTGATAAGATAGAGAGGCAAGCGGACCGAATCGCGGATGCAATTCAAAATGCGATTGGAGCATAGGACATATAGGAGCTATACGACACATGAGTCTGACACGAGTAATCGAAGCGCTTCTATTTAGCGCGCAGAAACCGCTTTCGATCCGTGAAATTGCCGCGGCAATCAAAGGCGCGGGCGCGGAGGATCCGGCAACTGACGGCCCTAACAAGTTTGTGCGTGTGAGCGAAGCAGAGGTCGCCGCTGCGCTCGAACAATTGAAAGTCGAGTACATCGAACAGCAACGCGCATTTCAGCTTACTGAAAAAGCGGAAGGCTGGCAGCTGGCTACCGATCCGAAATATGCCCAGTGGGTGCGCCAACTTTTTCCGGCGCCAAAACCGGCACGATTGAGTGCGCCTTCGCTGGAGACGTTGGCGATCATCGCGTATCGCCAGCCTATTACGCGTGCAGAGGTTGAAGCCGTTCGCGGGGTAAACATCGATGGCGTGCTGCAAACATTGATGGAGCGCGGCTTGGTGAAGATCGCCGGACGCGCCGAAATCCCCGGACGCCCGCTCCTTTATGAAACGACGCAATTTTTCCTTGATCATTTCGGACTGCGGAATCTGGATGAATTGCCAAACGTGGAAGAACTGCGTGCGCGCGATTTGCCCCTAGCTTCTCCCCGAGCGCAACCAGTAAGCGCCGCGACGCCGCCTTCCGGGTAGCGCGCGTCTCGCGTGCTGGCGATGGCGTCCTCGCTATCGCGGACTTTTCGGAGTGCGCTGCTACGCGCGAGTCGTTGCCCTTATCGAAAGACTGTTTCGGCGCGACGCGGAAACCAACACGCGAGACGCGTGCGCTACCGCAAGCGATCCGCGGCCGAACGACGGTTGTTTGATGAGCACTGCGGAGTACAAATGCGATGTGGTTTTCAGAATTTCCAGCGCAAGCCAACTGCTGGTTGGGCTCCTTATTGCAACATCAACGTCCGCATTTGCTGAAATCCGCGCCGATGATTGTGCGCGCGCCGCAAAGTACTCTGAGAGCAGGCGCGGGGTCTCAATGCTTATGATGCAAAATGGCCGGGTGATTTTTGAACACTACGCCAATGGCGGATCGGCGCGTGGACGATGGCCGATCTTTAGCGGCACAAAAAGTTTTTGGGGAATCGCCACGCTCGCAGCGATACGTGATGGACTATTGAAATTCGATGATCCCGTCTCGGATACAATCACGGAATGGAAGAGCGACCCGCGCAAAGCGCAGATCACCATCCGTCAGTTACTCAACCAAACCGATGGCATTGAAGGCGCTTCTCGTCTTCAGCGCGCATCGATCCGTAACCGAAATGCCATGGCGATTCGATTACCGACCGTTGCTGAACCTGGTTCGGCTTTCGTTTATGGTCCAAGTCATCTGCAGATTTTTTCCGAGCTGCTGCGCCGAAAACTAAAAGGCCGCGACACAATCAGCTACTTCGAAGGACGTGTGTCGAACCGGCTTGGACTCGGTCGCCTCAACTTCAAAAAAGATTCTCTCGGCAATCCGTTGCCGGCAACAGGATTTGAGTTGACTGCTCGAGAATGGGCGCGCCTGGGCGAGCTGGTCCTTGGGCACGGCAATTATCACGGACGACAAATTATTCCGGCAGCTTTGTTGCGAGAGGCGTTTGCCGGGTCGCCAGCAAACCCGTCATACGGCCTCACGTTTTGGTTAAATCAGCAGGCGCCTAACGGGCGCGAGGCAGACATGGAACGAATGCTCGACTTGCCATGGCAGAACGCGCAATGGACAGATGTTTGCATCTGCAAGGATGCCCCTCCAGACATGGTGGTGGCACTTGGCTCGGGCTATCAGCGGCTCTTCATCATTCCATCAATGAAGGCAATCATTGTGCGCCAAGGATCAAACGCAAAATTTTCCGATGCGCATTTCCTACGGCTAGTTTTGGGAAACGGAGGTTAGGCATCTCTGCCTGACTCGGCAGGCAGTGCTTCCAGCCTGCCGTTCATTAGCGCGTTTAGTGATTCTACAAGCTCGCCGCAGCGAGTCCGTCCGATGGCGGCCAAGATGCTTGTCTGCCGAGACAGTCTCGGAACGCTATCCTGCCTGAGTGATTGACTTGGCTTCACATTTCTTGAACGATTCACAATTCTATGAACAAATTCGCTATCGGTTGCGGCGTGCTACTCGCAATCCTGCTTTTTATTGTTGTTATTACGGCTCTCGCGCTGGGCGGCAGTTATAATCGACTGGTTCGCTTGCAGCAGGCCGTCGATCAAAGCTGGGCGCAGGTGCAAAACGTCTATCAGCGGCGCGCAGATTTGATTCCGAATCTGGTGAACACAGTTTCGGGCGCAGCCAATTTCGAAAAATCAACTCTCGTCGAGGTAACGAATGCGCGCGCCAGCGTCGGCCGTGTGCAACTTGACCCGAACAAAGCGCCTACCGATGCGGCGCAGCTCCAGCAATTCCAGGCCGCGCAAGGACAGTTGAGCAACGCGCTCTCGCGCTTGCTGGTAGTGGTGGAGAGATATCCGGAATTGCGCGCCAATCAGAATTTTCTCAGTTTGCAGGCACAATTGGAAGGAACGGAGAACCGGATTTCAGTCGAACGCGGCAATTTCAATAGCGCAGTGCAAAGCTATAATGTTGCGGTGCGCAGTTTCCCAACAAATTTGATTGCGGGTATGCTCGGTTTCCCACCGCGGCCATTTTTCACGGCGCAAACGGGCGCGGAGAGACCTCCACCAGTGCAATTCAATTTCGGTTCACCCGCACCAGCGCCCGCGACGACGGCGACACCGTGAACTGCGGTGCACGGGTGCTCCCGCGTCGGGAAGCGCAGACATTCTGCCCGCTGCCGCCGGCATGTTGCCGGCAGCCTTCGAGGGGCATCGCAATTCTTAAAGTGTTCATCTCGTCTTCAAAACTGTTCGGCAAAATGCTGGACAGACCGGGCAACATGCCCGCGCTCCGCAGTCGGGAAAGAAACGTTCGCGCAATCTTGCTGATTCTCATCGCGCTATTTGCGATCAGCTCACAAGCCGCCGAAGTCATTCCGCCCAAGCCGACAAGCTATTTCAACGATTACGCCGGTGTCGTTTCCAAATCCGCAGCGCTGCGGTTCAACGAACAGCTCGGCCAATTTGAGCGCGAAACATCCGATCAGGTCGTGGTGGCGGTCTTTCCGAAGATGCAGAGCGACTCTGACATTGCAGATTACACGCAACGGGTGGCCCAGGCGTGGGGGGTCGGTCAAAAGGAGCGCCGCAACGGCGTCGTTCTCTTTGTGTTCGTTCAAGACCGCAAGATGTTTATCCAGGTCGGTTACGGCTTGGAAGGCGCGCTGCCGGACATCACCGCGTTCGACATCACCGAATACAAAATCAAACCGCATTTTCGGAACGGCGATTACGAGGGAGGGATCGCGACTGGGATCGATTTTATCTGTAAGGCGATTCGGGGCGAGTACAAGGGGTCGGGAAAAACCGCTGCGGAGCAACATCGCGGTGGCGGCGCTCCAAGCTTCTTGTTTTTCATCATTTTTGTCATCGTGCTAATAGTTATTTCGAGAGTGCTGCGGCGACGTGGCGGCTGGGGCTATTCTTCTCGTGGCGGCGGTCCGGTGTTCTTCCCGATGGGCGGCGGTGGAGGCTCGTCCTCCGAAGGAGGCGGGGGGTTCAGCGGGTTCAGCGGGGGAGGCGGCAGCTTCGGCGGCGGAGGCGCAGGATCGAGTTGGTAGCGAAATGCGAACGAAAGAATTTCTCAGTAAGCTCGAGCATGATCGGATCGTTGACGCGATTCGTGAAGCCGAATCAAAAACTTCCGGCGAGATTCGCGTTTACGTTCAGCGCGGCAAATTGAATGCCGATCCGCTAAGTTTTGCGCAGAAAAAATTTCACCGGCTCCGCATGCACAAGACGCGCGAGCGCAATGCGGTGCTGATTTTCGTAGCGCCGCGCGCGCACAAGTTTGCTGTCGTTGGCGATAGAGCGATTCACGAAAAATGCGGCGAACAATTCTGGCAGCGCGTTGTAGATGGAATGAGGACGCATTTTCAAAACGAGAAATTCAGCCACGCGCTGGTCGAAGGGATCGGGGAGATTGGGAAACTGCTAGCCGCACATTTTCCGAAAACGGCGGCAAACGCGGATGAATTGCCCGATGACGTAATTGAACGGTAGGGTCGGCGCGCTGCGCCGACCGGACGCCGCAGCGCGGGGTCCCAACCAAACCGCCACTTGCAAAAGTGCCGGATTGGCGTTTATTGGGCACTTCGCAGCGAGTTTTGTAATTACGCCGTTGGTCCCTGGGTCTCCATCGCTGGATGCGAGGCCGCACTCGCCAGGGGGAACCCGGTGAAAGAAGGAATTTCGATTTAAGATTTTCGAATTGCGGTTGCGCTGGCCGTAGCCGGTTTTTAATCATCAATCGAGAATCGACATTCGAAAATAGAAGATGCCAATCCGTTACGGTCGTTTTGAAATGCCGAAAACTCTCGTCAAAGACGAGAACACAGCCACAGATACTTACGCCAAGTTCATTGCCGAGCCATTCGAAGCCGGCTATGGCCACACTGTCGGAAATTCCCTCCGACGCGTCCTGCTTTCCTCGTTGGAAGGCGCGGCCATCACGGCCGCAAAAATCGCGGGGGCGCAGCATGAGTTCGCCACGCTTCCGGGTGTGGTCGAGGACGTGACCGACATTGTCCTCAATCTCAAAAAAGTGAAATTTAAAGCCGATGACCACGAGCCGAAGAAGCTTTCGCTAACTGTAAACAAGGAGGGCGAAGTCACCGCTGGTGATATTCAGGTGGTGCAAGGCTACGAAGTGCTCAATCCCAAACAGATCATCTGCACTCTGGACAAGAAACATAAATTCGACGCCGAGCTCGATGTGCGCGTTGGCCGCGGATTTGCCACAGGCGAGGAAAACAAGCGTGTTGACCAGGCGATCGGTCTCATCCCGATCGATTCCATCTTTTCACCGGTCACACGGGTCAAGTACGCGGTCGAAAACACGCGTGTCGGTCAGCGCACCGATTACGACAAGCTCATTCTCGAAATTTGGACCGACGGGCGCTTGACACCAGATGACGCGTTGCTCCAAGCCTCGGCCATTTTGCGGCATCACCTCGATGTCTTCGTTAACTTTAACGAAGAAATTATCGAATTCGATCAGACACCGGCTGGCGTGAGCGAAGAAAACCTGAAGCTGAAGAAGCTGCTGAATATGAGCGTGAACGAGATCGAGCTGAGCGTGCGCGCCGCGAATTGCCTGAACAATGCGAACATCACGACAGTGGGTCAACTTTCCCAGAAGACTGAGGCCGAAATGCTGAAGTATCGCAACTTCGGCAAGAAATCGTTGAACGAAATCAAAGACAAACTGCAACAGCTTGGCTTGGGCCTTGGGATGAAATTCGATCCCGGCCTCGTCGACGTGCCAGTGAGCGGGGATGGCGCCGGCCCGAGCGGACCGGCTGCCGAAGAGTAAGCCTCGGATCGAAGATCGCGTTCGCCACCCTATGAGGCATCAAAAAAAGACGATCAAGCTAGGTCGCACGGCTGAGCATCGCAAGGCGCTGCTGGCAAATCAGGTTTGCTCTTTGATCGAACACCAACGCATCAAGACCACGCTCGCCAAAGCAAAGGCAGTTCGACCTCTCGCCGAACGAATGGTCACGCTTGGCAAAAAAGGATCGATTCACGCTCGTCGCACGGCTTTCGCGACCCTGCGCCAAAAGAATGCCGTGAGAAAATTGTTCGACGACATCGCACCAAGATCGGCGGAGCGCAATGGCGGTTACACACGCATCGTGAAGCTTGGCCAGCGTAAGAGCGACTCCGCTCCCATGGCATTCATCGAGTGGGTTGACGCAGCACAACTCGTCGAGGAAAAGGCGGCGGAAGAAAAAAAGGCGAAACGAAAAGAGGCCGAACCAAAGCCAAAGCGGACGGAACCAGAGCGCACAGAGCTACAGTCAAAAGAGCCGGC
>QHNF01000463.1 GCA_003218345.1 Verrucomicrobiota bacterium
CGGGAAAATCGTTTCATTTTGCGCCTGGACTTCTTTAAAAATGTCGGCCTGAATCGTGCCGCGCAGTTTTGGAACAACTTTCGGGCCAAAGCGCCGCTTCGCCGCCGCGATGTACATCGCCATAATGATCGGCGCTGGACCGCTAATGGTCATCGACGCGGAAAAATTCGGCGAGCCCAGATCAAACCCATCATAGAGCCGCACCATGTCTTCTACCGTATCGATTGCCACACCGCCCTCGCCGATTTTTCCAAAGACGCCATCTGCGTCGCTGTCGATTCCATAAAGAGTTGGTCCATCGAACGCGGTGCTGAGCCGGTGCGTGCGCTGATGTTGCGTCAGATAATGAAAACGCTCGTTGGTGTCCTCGGCCAGCATCAGGCCGGAGAACAAGCGGGTCGGTTCCTCGGCTTGGGGAATTTTCTTGTCCAGCGCGCCCTCGCCGCGGCGAGCAGGCTCTGGTCGCGCCCTACCGCCGGCAATCTCGCGAACCGGCTCCAAATACATCTCGCGGTACGCCCCATTCAGAAATGGAAACTCACCTGGTAATCCTTCGCCGAAGAGATAACGCGCAATCTCGCCCGGGTCATCAATCTCCGGCAACGCAAGGCGCGGCAGCGGTAACCCGGTTGGCGTACGCGTGACTGGAATTTTCGCTTTGATGTCGTTCCAGCGTCCCAGCAGCTCACGCCCGAATTGTTCATCAGCGCGCGCACGCTTCACCTGATCGAGGACGAACTTGTTGTATTTCTCAACCGACTCAACCACTTGTCCAAGCTTGCTCATTTGTTCCTCCGTTCTCCCGCTCGGCGGTCGCGCCCTACCAGATTCTCTATGGAAATTAAATCGAATAATCGGTTCACGCCAGGATCACGATGCCATTTTGCAACCGTATCAATCAGTCGCTGGTTGCGCCGGTTTTGTTCGAGACGCTGTTCGATCTCCGTGTGTGCAGTGCGGGCACGCTGAAGATCACTTTTGTTTACCACCACGATGTCAGCGAGATCGAGCATGACAATTTTTTGCAACTGCAACCGGCTGCCGTAATCCGGATTCATGACAAGCACCGTTAGGTCGGCAATTCCGTTTTTCTGAAACGGCATCGCCTCCTGTCCTGTGCCTACGGTCTCGATAATGACGTAATCAAAATCCGATCGCGCAAGCAGTGCCAGGCAATCGTGGGTTGCAGGCGAAAGCCCGCCAGTCTGCCCGCGCGTCGCCATGCTGCGCATGAATACACGATCGGTCTGCGAGTTGATCATTGTGGCGCGATCGCCCAGCAGCGCACCTTTGCCGGTAACGCTCGGATCGTGCGACAAAATCGCGATGCGTGAATGTCGATCTCGATTGAGAACCCTCAGCACCAACTCGTCGATGAGCGTGGTCTTCCCTGCTCCGCCGGGGCCCGTGAAGCCTA
>QHNF01000090.1 GCA_003218345.1 Verrucomicrobiota bacterium
TTCCAACTTCGCAGATTTCAGGATGAAGCGCAAGATGACGAGACAAGATCGACATGTGAGTAAATGAGACAATCGTCGAAGAGGAACATTCAAATATTCGCAACAACTCTCGCCTTCAGTTGTAGCGAAGCCCAATTACAATGAAACCCGCAATAATTTACGAGAGGTTTTGCGGAGGCATTTTCGAAACGAATTGCTATCTGGTTAAGGCTCCTGAGGGTTGGATTCTTTTCGATGCGCCTGATGGGGCTTGCGAATGGATCAAGTCGCTTGATGTCGATCCTAAGCTTTTGCTCTTGACACATGGGCATATCGATCACGTCCAGGATGTTGCCAAGATTAAGAGGCAGTTTGATTGTCCGATAGGTTGTCACCCGTTCACCGCGCCGATGATTTCCGAGCGGGAATTTTTTCGCAACTTCGGTTTCGAACTCGAAATCGAACCGGCGAAACTGGATTTTCTTATCGAAGAAACGCCAAGCCGAAATTTTCTTGGTGCCGAGTTCCAAGTGCTGGAAGTTCCCGGGCATTGTCCGGGTAGCCTTTGCTTCTTTTCGCGTAAAGATCGATTGCTGATCGGCGGCGACGTTCTTTTTGCCGCCAGCATCGGTCGAGGTGATTTGCCTGGTGGAGATATTGATCTGTTGATAAGCGGGATCAGGAAAAAAATATTTCCACTTGGCGATGAAGTCACCGTGCTTCCCGGCCATGGTCCACCGACAAAAATCGGAACTGAACGGAGAACCAATCCGTTTCTTGCTTGAGTGATGCTACTTTCCGAAGATCAAGGGCTCGTCATTTCGACACTCGGGCGGTGTGACGCCGGCGGTTTGTGAAGCCTCGACACACGCAGTGGCGAGGTGTCAACGCGCCAAATCTCCGACGCTAATACCTGACTTTTCACGTTGGCATGAATGGAGGCTTCGCTGTCGTGCATCATTATGACAGTGTGACAGTGACCGAGTCTGCGAGCGCTTCGCTGGCTTGAATAAGCAGGCAACGCAAATCGAGAAAGGAAGCGCGCAGATCGAAGCGGCAAGACCGACACCACGAGTGGCTCCTAAATAATCCGTAACGGTTCGGAGGCAAGATCACGCAATCTATGACTGCTGTTTTATTCGCGAAATTCGCGTGATTCGGATCCATTCGCGTCTATTCGCGTGATTCGCGGGCACAACCTCCTCCTTCTTTGTCCGAATTGGTGTCCATTAGTGATTATTGCTCTGCGGTATTCAGCTCGAAATTGATTTTTACGTCGTAATGATCGCCATTGCCGAGTCCGGCCGGCGGTGGGTCAACTTCAGTTACCCGTTTCGCAATCGCTGCAACGGATTCATTTACTACAACGTTTTCCGATGGCTTGAGGATTTCGAATTTGGAAACGCGGCCATCTTTCTCAACTCGAACTTTGACCAGGTTCGAAATTTTGGTTCCGGAAGCGACGCTGGTCGTCGGCTGGATCCAGGCGCTGTAAAAACGGTCATGGAGCATATTGCCATACCAGCCGAATTCCGATGCGCTGTTCCCGCCGCCCACGTGGCCGCCTTTGCCAGCTGAACCTGTTTTCCCTGTTCCGACGTGAGATGAAGAATCGTTTTTCGCACTAACAGCTTTCTCGCTCTTCGTTCTCTTTGTGTTCGCAGCGATGTGCTCTTCCTTTTCAGCCGATTTTGGCAGACTGGAGTTCGCTCTCGGCGAAGATTTGGACGCATTGGTAAATACGGTTTTCCTCGGAGTCGATTTGGGCGTTGGCTTTGGAGATGGTTTTGGCGTTGTGTTCGCCTTTGGCGGGGATGTTGGAGCGGGCTTTGGAGTCGATATTGGTGTCGGTTTTGGTGTGCGTAGTTCGATTTCACTCTTCACTGCGGGTAACAGAGGCTGTTCCCTTTTCGCTTCATCGGCTTTCTGCAAACTGGCTTCAGGCGAAAGATAAAGTTTTGCACGAGGCGATTCGTCAGTTGTCGGCTCCGTAGTTGCGCTCGCCCCGTCAACGTCACCTAGCCAGACGATATTTTGCGCGTTTGGCGAATTCCTGGCTTCGACTCTCCAGCGAATCAATCCTGCGATGAGTGCAACATGCGCGAGCGCTATAAGCGTGACGTTTCGCCAAAAACGCCAGTTCTTCGACATCTATTTCGGCTCGGCTCTGGTGGCGATGCCGACCTTCGTAATTTCTGCCTGCTTCACTGCGTCCATCAGCGCGATTAATTTTTGCACGGGTAATTCGCGATCGGGTCGGATCACGACAGCCACATCTGGATTGGTCTGTTTCAACTGAGCCAATTTCGCGGCAAGCGCTTCCCGATCGACCACCTGATTATTTAGCCGGACCGTTTCGGTGCGATCGATCGAGATAATTTGCACTTGCGCTGACTTGATCGACGGATTTGTGGCACCGCTGGATGGAATCACGAGGTTCATGCTGCTTTCCAAGAGCGGCGTCGTGATCATGAAAATGATGAGCAGCACAAATGCGAGATCGAGCAACGGCGTGATATTGATCTCGCTGAGCGTAGAGAGACTTTGTCGTTGTGAGTAGCGTCTCATCTGCGGAAGGCCGATTCACGCGAGCCGTGATCGACGTATTTGTGCTCGAACTCGGATGCTAGTTCGGCGGCAAAGTTGTCCATCTCGACGATGATGCCACGAATGCTCGTAACGAGAAAATTGTAGCCGAACATCGCCGGAATGGCGACGCAGAGCGCGGTCACCGTGGTGATAAGCGCGCCGGAAACACCGGGCGCCATCGAGACGAGACTAGGCGAACCAGCCTCGGCGACGCCGGTAAAAGCGTCCATTACGCCCCAAACTGTGCCGAGTAATCCGAGAAAAGGCGAACCGCTCACTGCGGTCGCGAGCAAAATCATTTGTGATTCGAGCGCAAGCGCCGTCTCACCCACTGCTCGCTCCATTGCGGCGTTCACCGCGCCCATTTGGGCCGGCGAAATTTTGTCAGCGATTCCCAGTCGCGCGCGGAAGGTATCATCCACTTCCGGCGACCCGAGAAGATGAAACGTCATTTCCTCGCAACCGGCGCGATACACGCTAAAAACCGGCGATCCCGGAAATCGCTTGTTCTTCTCAAACAACCGTAGCGGCTGGCGATCTTGCCGAAAAGCGGCCAGGAAACGCACGTTCTGTTTTCGCGCGAAGCGGATCACGCGCAATTTCGTGATCATGATTGACCAACTAAAGATGGAAGCGACGGCGAGAAGAGAGAGGACGAGCTTTCCAGCGATCGTCGCGTGATCGAACGCAAAGAGGAGACCGCCGGCTGCTAACAATGTCGCAATGAGCATCTGCGCGTCACCGGCATAAGTAATAACGCCGTTTCGCAGAAACGCCACTTGTCATTTCGAGCGAAGCGCAGCGGAGTGGAGAAATCCCGCAGGGTTGCCAAATGTGATGCAACGGGATTCCTCGACTTCGCTCGGGAATGACAGCTTACATTTTTTCTGGAAACGTCGGTCGCATCTTTGCTGCCGCGATAAACACGACACCGATCGCAATCAGGAAAAAGGAAAAGAATTGGCCGCGCGTGAAAGAGCCTATCAACTCTGCATCCGGCTCACGCAAATATTCGATCACGATCCTGAAAATCGCGTAGCAGATGAAAAACAGGCCGGTCAAAACTCCATTCGGCTGACGCGTGCGCGTGCGCACGAACCACAGAATCGCGAACAGAACGATCCCTTCGAAAAACGCTTCGTAGAGCTGCGACGGGTGGCGCGGTGTCAAAATGGAGCGCAATGCAGTTGCCACGTGTTGCTGATGGTGCACCGCACCGATGATCGCATCCGGCGTAGTCAGCGATGGATCAATTCGCGTGCATGCCGCCACGGCCCGATCGGCTGCCGCGGGATGATCGAGCAGTTCCTTCGGGAATTGCATTGCCCATGGGAGATTTGTGATCCGCCCGTAAAGTTCTCCGTTGATAAAATTGGCGCAGCGCCCGAAGAAAAGACCGATCGGTGCGGTTACAACCAGATTATCGCCCAGATTTGTCCACGAGATTTTGTGCCGATGTGCGTAATAAAAAGTAAACAACAACAGACCAAACATTCCCCCATGGCTTGACATTCCGCCTTCCCATACGCGCAAGATCGACAGCGGCTCACGCAGCATTTCCGGTTTGTAGAAAAAAACATAACCGAGGCGTCCGCCGATGATGACACCAAAAAGCGCGCATCCCGTGATAAAGTCGCCTACTTGTTGTGGGGGCAGATCGGCAAAACCGTGTTTGGCCAGCCAGAGAAGGAGGAAAAAGCTGGAGATAAATGCCAGCACATAAGCAAGTCCGTACCAACGCGGGCCGACATTGTCGTAGATCCGAAAAATGATCGGATCGAGATTGTGCAAATAATAAGAGAGCATCTATCGATTCTTTCGATAGGGAACCAGCACATCGGCCAGCATTGGATAATGCTTCCGCTTCAAAGTTGCCAGGCGGGCGCCACGCAGTTCACTGGTTGCAGCGATCAGCGCATCTGGCAGTTCGACCGAATGACTGCCCAGATATTTTCCCCGGAGAACCCCGGCGCGCCTGGCGATCTTGCCATCAACGTCAAAAACTGTGCACGCGCCAACCAGCATTTCTATGGCGTGCTCCTCTTCATGGTGCGCGGCACCGACGTACAGCTCGGCGAGAGTAATCACTGAAACACCAATTGCGTCAGTGATCGCTTCAATAAACCGGACAGCAGGTAGGTAATCGCGCAAGTAATCGACCAGCACGTCCGTGTCGATTAGGACCACGACCGCCGCCTCCAAGCTCGCCGCATCGCGCGAATATCAGGCAACTCTTTTCGGCCTTTCCAAATTCCGCGTGCCTTACGCAAAGCCTCCAGGCGACCGGGATGGCTCGACTTCGACACAAATTCATCTACAGCTTTGCGAATTATTTCGCTTTTGCTGCAGCTATTTGCCTTGGCCAAAGAATCGAGAGAGCGATGTTCTCGCTCCGTCAGATAAATCTGAGTCCGCACCATGATGTATGATGGTAATGTATGCGGCCGTGGGAATCAAGTGTTACGCCGTAGCGTGTCGCGTAAGAACGGCGCGGTGCGGCTCACGCGATTCTTTGCAATTTGTTCCGGCGTCCCACAGGCGACCACGTTGCCTCCTTCCGCGCCCGCTTCCGGTCCGAGATCGACAATATAATCTGCTTCCGCGATGACACTCAGGTTGTGCTCGATCACAATCGCGGTGTTCCCCTCGTCTACAAGCCGATGCAGAACGTTGAGCAGCAACTTAATGTCAGCCATGTGCAGGCCGATGGTCGGTTCCTCAAGCAAATACAAAGTCGATCCTGGCTTACGCATTTTGCGAATCTGCTCGTTCTGGGCACGACCAACGCCGCGTTTTAATTGTGTCACCAGCTTGAGCCGCTGCGCTTCGCCACCGCTCAAGGTCGGGCTCGGCTGCCCCAGCTTTAGATAGCCGAGCCCAGTATCGACCAGCAGAGAAAGCGGACGCGCGATTTTGGGATGGGCTGAAAAGAATTGCGCCGCTCCTTCGATCGTCATTTCCATTACGTCGCCGATCGATTTTTCGTTATAGAGGATTTCCAGTGTTTGCGGGTTGTAACGGCGGCCCCGGCAGTCTTCGCACGGCACATAACTGCTTGGGAGGAAATTCATCTCGAGCTTAATCGCGCCATGGCCTTTGCAAGTCTCGCAACGACCGCCTTGCGCGTTAAATGAAAATCGGCTGGCAGAATACCCGCGCATGCGCGAGACGGGAAGTTGCGCGTACAGGTTCCGGATTTCGTCGAACACTTTTATATAAGTGCCGGGCGTCGAGCGCGACGTTTTGCCAATGGGGGATTGATCGACTTCATAAACAGCTTCGATTTCAGCGGTTCCGCTAACCAGCTTAAACAGATCGCCATTGCCCGCGCGTTTCCTCTTTTCCAACTCCTCGCGCATCGCGGCCCAAAGCACGTCGTGCATTAACGTCGATTTTCCCGAGCCGGAAATTCCCGTGATCACCGAAAGTCGGCCAACAGGGAAGCGAACATCGATATTTTTCAAATTATTCGCCTTCGCGCCTCTGACTTCGATCCAATTTTCAACATCACGCAACGTCCGTCGCGAGCCTCGAATAGGATGGTGAAGCGGGGTTTTTAGGCAGCGGGCCGTCTCGGAATTTGGATTTCTTTCGACATCGCGCAGCGTTCCAGTCGCCACGACTTCACCGCCGTGAATCCCTGCGCGCGGGCCAAGATCGACAATGTGATCAGCGCGTCGCATCGTTTCTTCGTCGTGCTCGACGATAATTAGCGAGTTCCCTTTGTTCCGCAGGGCGGTCAGCGTATCGAGCAAGCGCAGGTTGTCGCGCGGATGCAAACCGATTGTCGGCTCGTCGAGGACATAGAGTACGCCGCGCAAGTTCGAGCCGAGCTGTGCGGCCAATCGAATTCGCTGCGATTCCCCGCCGCTCAACGTTTTCGCCGAACGCCCGAGCGCAAGATAACCGAGACCGACCTTTTCCATGAAACGCAATCGCTGCTGAATTT
>QHNF01000103.1 GCA_003218345.1 Verrucomicrobiota bacterium
GTTTACTCGCTCAAGGCTTGGGCACCAACGTGCACAACGATGAAACGCTGGAGGACGTGCTGGCCGAAATCGATGTGCGCGACGCCGATTGGCGTCTGGGCAATTATCAAATTCTGGAAGAAATTGGGCGCGGTGGCATAGGCGTCATTTATCGAGCGCGGCAGCGGCATTCGCGCCGCATCGTAGCGCTGAAACGGATTCTATCTTATCATGCTGATTCGCCGGAAGCCCTGACGCGTTTCCGGCGCGAAGCCCAGGCTGCGGCGGGCCTCGATCATCCCAACGTTCTGCCCATTTACGAAGTTGGCGAGAATAAAGAGGGGCTGCCCTTCTTTAGCATGAAGTTCGCCGGTGGCGGCAGTTTGCTCGAAGCCGCCCCGGCTCTGCGCAGTGAGCCGCGCCGTGCCGTGGCGCTGGTGGCCAAGGCTGCACGCGCGGTGCAATACGCGCACGGCCAAGGCATCCTGCATCGCGATCTTAAACCGGGAAACATCCTTCTCGACGCACACGGCGAACCGCTGGTGAGCGATTTCGGTCTGACCAAATGCCTAGATTCTGTGAGCAACCTGACACGCACGCTCACCGCTTTCGGTGCGCCCGGTTACATTGCGCCCGAACAGGTGAGCGGACCGGCAGGAAAACTTACGCCGGCAGCAGATATATATAGTCTTGGCGCGATTTTGTTCGATCTTTTAACTGGCCGGCCGCCCTTCTTGGGCGAGCAGCCGGTGAAAGTAATCCAGCAGGCCTCCGAAAAGCCCGCGCCCAAATTGCGCAGTTTGGCGCCAACGCTCGATCGCGATCTGGAAACAATCTGCGCCAAATGTTTGGAGCGTGAACCAAACGCGCGTTATCGCTCCGCCGGCGATCTGGCCGAGGATCTTGAACGTTGGCTCGAGGGACAACCTATCGCTGCACGCCCCGTCCCAACACCCGCGCGTATCTGGCGCTGGTCACGACAGAATCCAATTGTTGCTGGAATGGCTGCGCTCTTGCTGGCACTAGCAACGATGGCGGGCGTGATGATTTGGAAAACCGATCTTGCCAGCCGTCCTGCAGCAACTGGCGTCGCCGTACTGCCTTTTGAGAGCTTGAGCGAAGACAAAGAAGACGCGCTTTTTGCCGACGGCGTTCAGGACGACATTTTGACGAGGCTGGCGAAAATTGGCGATCTCAAAGTGATCAGCCGCACGAGTGTGATGCAGTTTCGCGGCAAGCGAAATATACGTCAAATCGGTGACGCACTTGGGGTATCTCACGTGCTAGAGGGCAGCGTGCGCAAGATCGGTGCCAGGCTTCATTTGGACGTCCAGTTAATCGACACGCGCACCGGCGCGCCTGTCTGGGCAGAACAATATGATACGGATTTGAACGACGTCTTCGCAATCCAGACTGAGATCACCCAAAAAGTTGCCCAACAACTTAGCGCGAAAATCTCAGCCGGTGAGAAAGCCGCAATTCAAAAACCGCCAACCAAGGATCATGCAGCCTATGATCTTTATGTTCGCGGCAAGAATCTTGTTTTGACGACGAGCTTTAGCATTAACGCAAGACCGAATTTACTGCAGGCGGTCGATCTGTTGAATGAGGCAGTCGCGCATGACCCGTCCTTTTTCGAAGCATATTGCCAACTTGCCTATGCTCATGATGTACTTTACTTCCTCGGCTACGACCATACGCCCGATCGCCTGGCCATGGCGGAAGCGGCCATCGAGGCCGCGATTCGCCTCCGTCCCGATGCAGGCGAGGCACATCTCGCACGCGCGGGAAATCTTTATCGCGGATACCTCGATTATGACGGCGCCCTGGCTGAACTGGAAACTGCTCGCCAGACGCTGCCCAATGATGCCCGGCTATTCGAGGTAGAAGGTTTTATCAAGAGGCGGCAGGGTCGCTGGGAAGATTCGACACGAGACCTTGAGCGCGCAATTGATCTCGACCCGCGCAACGTTTACACGCTCCAGCAAATTGCGATTAGCTACGGATTCCTCCGGCGATATCCTGAAGAAAAATCGGTGTTGGATCGTGCGATGGCCATCGCACCGAACGATATCGATACGAAAGTGGCGCGCGCCTACGTGGAATTCCATTGGAAGGCCAATACCCGGCCATTGCATCAACTGATCGATTCCATTCGGGCTACAAATCCAGCTGAGATGGCCAGTATCACTGATGCCTGGCTTAGTTGCGCATTGGCCGAGCGCGATCCCGCTGCCGCAAAAAATGCCTTCATCGCATCAGGCGAAACCCCATTAAGCGACTCCGCTGTTCACTTCAATCGTCCATTCGTTGAAGGCGTTCTCGCCCGCATCACGAATGACGAGGAAAAAGCACAAGCGGCTTTCACTGCCGCACGCGCCGAGCAGGAGAAAATCGTTGAAGCTCAACCATATTATGGTCCAGCCCTGTGTGTGCTTGGTTTGATCGACGCCGGTCTGGGACGCAAAGATGAAGCGCTGCATGAAGGCCGTCGCGCAGTCGAGCTTCTCCCCGTGGAAAAGGATGCAATCAACGGCCCGCTAATGGGCGCGTATTTGGCGATGATCGCTGCATGGGTGGGCGAGAAAGACTTCGCCTGCGAACAGCTTGCCACCATCACTCACGCCCCGAGCCCTGTCAGCTACGGTCAGTTAAAACTCCTGCCGTTTTGGGATCCGCTCCGCGGCGAACCGCGCTTTGAGCAGATCGTCGCCTCGCTCGCTCTATAGAAGCAAAACGCGATTCATTAGAATGTTACATCGGCGTGCTTCAATGATTAACGGATCACTTTCTATGACAGAAAAGTTTCCCGGAAAAACAAAAATAAACCAAACCAACGATAGCGTGGCTCGCGTTTGACGCTTTACCAACTTTCAACGAACTGCATGATTGATTGCGCATCACAAGTGAATCAAAATGATGCAAGGACGTATTGCACTCCTGAAGCACCGCGTCGAAATTCGCTTCAACGTTGCAACTATTTAACAGTCCAACGCGTCAAAGCATTGTTACCAAGTTGCTTGAAATCTTTTCGATTTTTAATTTGCAACCTTTGTAGCGTTCATCTAGCATCCTGACTCCTCATGGGCTCGCCCGGCATTTCTGTTTCAACCCCTCTTGAAAAAGAGCCGGTCGGCTGCCCGAACTGTGGATCGGCATCGCGCGTCGGTCGCAGTCTTTGCCTGAGCTGTTTGCTTCTCCAAGGTGTGGGCGCCGCTGCGAGCAGCGATGAAACGCTAGAGGACGTGCTGAGCGAAATTGATGTGCCCGATGCCGATTGGCGAGTGGGCAATTATCAAATTCTGGAAGAAATTGGGCGCGGTGGGATGGGCGTCATATATCGGGCGCGGCAGCGGCACTCGCGCCGCATCGTAGCGCTGAAACGGATTTTATCTTATCACGCCGATTCGCAAGAAACGTTAGTGCGTTTCCGGCGCGAAGCCCAGGCTGTGGCCAGCCTCGATCATCCAAACATTCTGCACATTTACGAAATCGGCGAGAGCGAGGAGGGGCTGCCTTTCTTTAGCATGAAGTTTGCTGGTGGCGGCAGTTTGCTCGAAGCGGCCCCGGCTCTGCGCAGCGAGCCGCGCCGCGCTGTGGCGTTGTTGGCCAAGGTTGCGCGCGCGGTGCAATACGCGCATGGCCAGGGCATCCTGCATCGCGATCTTAAACCGGGGAATATTTTGCTCGACGGGCACGGCGAACCGCTGGTGAGCGATTTCGGCCTGGCCAAATGGCTCGATACTACGAGCCACCTTACACAAACGCTCACCATTTTCGGCACGCCAGGTTACATTGCCCCGGAGCAGGTGAACGGGTCGGCAGCAAAGCTTACGCCCGCAGCCGATGTTTATAGTCTGGGCGCGATTTTGTTCGATCTCTTAGCTGGCCGGCCGCCATTTTTGGGCGAGCACGCGCTCAAAGTAATCCAGCAGGCTTCCGAAAAGCCCGCGCCCAAATTGCGGACTTTGGCGCCAACGCTCGATCGCGATCTGGAAACAATCTGCGCCAAATGTTTGGAGCGCGAATCAAACGCGCGTTATCGCTCCGCTGGCGATTTGGCCGAAGACCTTGAACGCTGGCTCCAAGGCCATTCCATTGTCGCGCGTCCCGTTTCGCCGCCAGTGCGCATCTGGCGCTGGTCGCGACGGAATCCAATTACTGCGGGAATGGCTGCGCTCTTGCTAGTGATGGGATCGGCGGTGGGCGCGATGATTTGGAAAGGCGAAATGGTCAGCCCCCCAGTCAGAAGCGGAATCGCGGTGCTGCCCTTCGAAAACCTGAGCGCAAACGGCGAGAACACGTTTTTTGCCGATAGCATCCAAGACGGCATCTTGACCAAGCTGGCCAGGGTCTCTGACCTTAAGGTAGTCAGTCGCACCAGCGTGCTGCCATATCGTGGTGCGCGCAGCGCGCAGCAAATCGGAAACGCGCTGAATGTCTCTCACGTACTGGAGGGAAGCGTGCGCAGAACTGCAGGTAAATTTTTTGTAAACGTCCAGTTGGTCGATACGCGCACCGACACCCATGTCTGGGCTGAGAGCTATGAATCCGATTTGAATGGTGTATTCGCAATCCAAAGCCAAATCGCCAAGAAAGTCGCGGGCCAACTTGAAGCGAAAGTCTTACCTGGAGAGAAAGCCGCGATCGAGGAACCACCGACCACGGACCTTGTCGCTTACGACCTTTACCTGCGAGCCACAGACCTCATCTATGGCATTGCGTTCAGCTCGCGGGCAAAACAAGATTTGCTCGAGGCCGTACAACTGCTCGACCAAGCCGTCGCGCGCGACCGTTCGTTCTTTACCGCGTATTATCAGCTCGCAGGAGCGCACGACCGAATGTATTTCCTCGGTTTTGATCACACTGACGCACGGCTTAAACTCGCCGAAACAGCCGTTCAATCGATTCGCAGTTTGCGGGCCGCCTCCGGAGAGGCCCACCTTGCCCTGGCTCAGCATCTGTACTGGGCGTACGGGGATTACGACGGCGCACAAAAAGAATTAGCGGCCGCGCGACGCACCCTGCCGAACGAATCGCGCATTCCTCTTTTGGCCGGCTACATCGAGCGGCGGCAGGGACGTTGGGAGAAATCTCTGGACGAAATGAATCGTGCTTTGGAGCTGGACCCGCGCAATTTTTCCATACTCCAGCAAATCTCTCTTACTCACGACGGTTTGCGCCACTACAAAGAAATGGCCGCCACTCTGGATCGCGCGCTGGCAATAGCACCGAAAGATATTCCCAGCCGGGTAAGGCGCGCTTGGGTTGATCTGGAATGGCACGCAGACCCAAAGCCGGTGCATACGACAATTGAGACAATCCTGGCCGAGGATCCGAACGCGGCGCCTTTTCTCGCTGACCGATGGCTCGCCCTCGCTTTTCGCGAGCGCGATCCCGCCGCGGCCCAGCGCGCGCTTTCCGCCATGCCAGCCGGCGAATGCTACGACGAAAACATTCCATTCCCCAGCAGCTGGTGCGCGGGTCTTGCCGCCCGGCTTGGTGACGATGAACCGGCGGCTCGAGCCGCGTTCGCCAGCGCGCGAAAGGAACTTGAGCAAACAGTGCGTGACCAACCTGACTATGCAGCGGCTCTCTGCGCGCTGGGTGTAGTCGATGCTGCTCTGGGAAATAAGGAGGACGCCGTTCGCGAAGGTGAGCGCGCGGTCGAGCTGATGCCTGTCAGCAAAAGCGCCCTCGAGGGCCCGCTGTTGATCGAATACTTGGCTGTCATTTATGCGTGGACGGGCGACAAGGACCGCGCGATCGAACGATTGGCGGAGGCAGTGAAGCTTCCAGCGGTCGGTATGAGCTACGGCTATTTGCGTCTCAATCCCCTTTGGGACCCGTTGCGGGGCGACCCGCGTTTTGAAGCAATCGTCACTTCGCTTGCGCCAAAGTAGGCGGTTGCCAGGCCAAGCGCAGAGAGCAAAGCGTTGTCCGACCCGCAGCGGAGTCGCGTTGCATTCGTCCCTTTGAGATTCAGCCCCTTCGAAGAGGAGGAAATTGCGAGCTTCCCGAGGGCTTGCTCCTGTGCGGCGCCAGAGGACNTCAATATCAATTCAGGCGCCAAGGCCACATTTGTTCTGGCAAAGGAAGTCGAGCCGCCTTCGCATCGCTGCGGTGCGAGCCAAGCGAGGACGCGTTCCACTCCGTGCGTGTGATGGACCGGTTTCTCCTGAAGACGATGGCAACCGCCGGAAATCGTAGTGTTTCTACCAAGGCGGAGATCGGGAGAAAACCTACAGATATTTCAGTCCCCCGAAAAGTTGACGGACACCGTCCTGCTATGCAACAATAAATTCTTTTGTTTTTGTTCTTGACACTTCTTCGCATCGCCTGTAACCGTGCCAACTTATGAAAACCAACCTAGCTGGTATCAGCAAACGTGTGGTCGCGGCAGGACTCCTGGCTGCAGCCGTTATCGGGGTTAGCACTCTTGCGATGCACACGCCCACTCAGAACCAAAACGCTCTGGCTCGTCCCCTGAAGAGTATTCAAACGGATAAAGCCATACTGTTCTACACAGATAATAGGCAGGATCGGATGCGCTGCGTTGAGATGACAGGGGAGACCAGGCTCTCGACTGAGAGTCTGAAATTAATCGCGGCGGCATTTTAACGAGGTTCGTCCGTTTCGTTCGGGTGACCTGAAGGATGTGCCTTGTGCACTAAGCGCATTCTCGCGGCTTGGTTCGGCGCACATTTCTTTCTTGTAACGGCAGTTTGCTCTAGCGACATCTTCTCGCTTGTTGCGCGAGGCCTGACGATACTGCCCTCTGCGCTCGATAGGTACGCTCGCACGGGGGAGTTGGTAG
>QHNF01000104.1:0-2096 GCA_003218345.1 Verrucomicrobiota bacterium
CGACAAGCCCAGGCCAACAAGCCTTTCTTTTGTTGGATGAACACCACGCGCATGCACGCCTTCACGCACGTGAAGGCGGAGCATCGCAACAAGCCCGGTTTCACTTCGCGTACCGAATACAACGACGGCATGATCGAGCACGACGCTGTCGTCGGCAAGATCCTCAAGGCTCTGGATGACGCTGGCATCGCTGACAACACCATCGTCCTCTACACCACTGACAACGGTCCGCACAAAAACAGTTGGCCCGACGGCGGCATCTCGCCGTTCCGCAACGAGAAAGCCACCAACTGGGAAGGCGCGTTCCGTGTTCCATGCATGATCCGCTGGCCGGGCCACATCAAGCCCAGTTCGGTCGCCAACGAGATCGTCAGCGGTCACGACTGGTTCCCGACGCTCGTCGCTGCGACCGGAGATGCCAATGTGAAGGACAAACTCCTCAAGGGCATGGACGTCGGCGGCAAGATCTACAAGGTCCACATCGACGGCTACAACCAGCTTCCCTATCTGACCGGCCAGGTCGAGAAAAGCCCGCGGCGCGGGTTCTTCTACTTCAACGACGACGGCGACATCGTCGCCGTGCGGGTCGAGAATTGGAAAATCGTCTTCCTGGAACAGCGTGTCCCCGGCACGCTCGCCGTGTGGGGCGAGCCGTTCACGCCGCTGCGGCTCCCGAAGATGTACGACCTGCACGCCGACCCCTACGAGCAGGCCGACGTCACCTCCAACACCTACTATGGTTGGGAACTGGAGCAGGGCTACATCCTGCTCGCGGGCAGCACGCTGACCGGCGAGTTTCTCAAGACGTTCAAGGACTTCCCGCCCAGCCAGCGGCCGGCGACGTTCACCATCGACCAGGCGATGGAAAAGTTAAAGAAAGGCTTGGGCGACTGAGCAAATGAAGCTTCCGCGCCGTTTGGTTTACGAATCGACCAGTTGTCGAAAAGATGCAGTAGAGCTTCAACGCGCCGTCGCAGTGAGCCAACCTAACGAGTAGTAGCAAACATGAGAGGAGCCTAGATATAATAGATAAATTTGCAAAACTTACGCTGCCTTTCGCACTGGCGGTACTCGCCGCGCCGATGGCTTTGGCGCAGTCCGGCAATGCGCAAAATCGCCTACCCATTCCGCACACGATTCCACCAGCGGCCGCGACGGAGTCGTTGCCGCGGCCCGACTTCCATTTCCCGGGAAACGTTGGCCGCACCTATCAGGACTCCGATCCTCCAATGTTTCCGCAAGTGGTGCGTCCACCCAAAGGCGCGCCAAACGTCTTGCTGATCCTGCTCGATGATGTCGGTTTCGGTCAGTTCAGCGCATTCGGTGGCGGCGTGCCGTCGCCCAACATCGAAAAACTGGCGGCCCAGGGCCTGCGTTACACGCGCTTCCACACGACCGCGTTGTGTTCGCCCACGCGCGCTGCATTGCTGACAGGTCGCGACCACCATGTGGCCGGCACCGGTGTAATCACCGAACTTGCGACGGGTTATGACGGTTATACCGGTATCATTCCCAAGAGTGCAGGAACAGTGGCCGAAATTCTGAGGCAGAACGGTTACGCGACCGCGTGGATCGGGAAGAACCACAATACGCCGGCATGGGAAACCAGTGAAGTCGGTCCTTTCGATCACTGGCCAAGCGGGCTCGGATTCGATTATTTCTACGCCTTCAACTCCGGCGACACGAGCCAGTACGAGCCCGTCCTCTTTGAAAACAAGAACCGTGTTCCTCGCTCGACCGATCCGAATTATCACTTATCACACGATCTCGCGGACCACGCGATCGCCTGGATGCAGCGCGAAAGGGCAATCGATCCGGAGCGGCCTTTCTTTCTTTACGTAGCCCCGGGGGCCACTCATGCCCCGCACCACGCGCCCAAAGAATGGATCGACAAATTCAAAGGCCAGTTTGATTCGGGATGGGACCGCTATCGCGAGATGACTTTGGAACGACAGAAAAAGCTCGGCGTTGTTCCGCCAGACACGAGGCTCACTGCACGGCCTGAGAGCCTTGCCGCTTGGGATTCGCTGAACCCGAATCAAAAACGGCTCTATGCGCGGATGATGGAAGTCTTCGCCGGCTTCGGCGCGCACACT
>QHNF01000104.1:2274-8701 GCA_003218345.1 Verrucomicrobiota bacterium
TCGACGAGCTCGGCGGACCCAAATACTACAACCACTTTCCGGCCGGATGGGCGCACGCCATGGACACGCCCTTTCAGTGGACGAAGCAGATCGCTTCCCACTTCGGTGGCACGCGCAACCCAATGGTCATCTCATGGCCGGCAAAGATCAAAGAGCATGGCGGTGTGCGCAGCCAGTTCCATCACATCATTGATCTCATGCCGACGATTCTCGAAGCGGCTGGCGTTCAAGCGCCCGATTCGCTTAATGGCGTAACACAAAAGCCGATCGAGGGCGTAAGCATGGTTTACACCTTCAATGATGCTAAGGCTCCTGATCGGCGGAAATCCCAGATGTTCGAGTTGGTGTCCAATCGAGCCATGTACCAAAACGGATGGATGGCGTCTTCGTTGGCATATTTCCCATGGGCAGCGACTCGAACAGGTTATGACCCGGACAAGGCAAAATGGGAACTGTACCGCATCGACCAGGACTTCTCGCAGGCAGACGATCTCGCAGCGAAAAATCCCGACAAGCTGAAAGAACTGGTCGATCTATGGTGGGCAGAGGCAGCGCGCCATGATGTCCTCCCGCTCGACTGGCGCTCGATTGAGCGATTGTCAGAACAAATCACCGGAAGGCCAAGCCTGGCTGCGGGCCGCAAGACATTTGTATACAACACTCCTCTTGTTGCTCTGCCCGAAGGCTCAGCGCCCGATCTAAAGAACAAGTCATTCACTATCACAGCCGAAGTCGAACTCCCTTCGGATGGCGGAGATGGCATGATCTTCACCCAGGGCGGCATCACCGCCGGCTGGGGCTTGTACCTGCTCAAAGGCAAACTTGTCGGTCTTCATAACTACATCGGACTGGAACGCTATCGCGCTATCTCAACCGAAAACGTACCGACTGGCAAAGTGAGCCTGACCTTCGACTTCAAGTACGACGGTGGGGGAATGGGTAAGGGCGGCACCATTACGTTACTTGCCAACGGGAAGAAGATCGGAGAGGTCCGCGTCGATAAGACGGCGGGATTCAAGTACTCACTGTATGAGGGGCAGGATATCGGCGAGGACAGCGGCTCGCCGGTCGATTTTGACTACACGCCGCCTTTCAAGTTCAAAGGCAGGATTGAGAAGGTTACGGTTGATCTCAAATAGCGGAAAGGAAACAAACCAAACATGAAGGCCAAACGCGGTAACTACTCGTTAGGTATCGCGCTTCTTTGTTCGTTTGTTACTTCAACGGCATCTGCGCAAAAGCAAACGGCGGCAGAAGTATTGCCTAAGCCAGAGCGGGCATTTAGCGACGCCAAGATCGGGCGCACTTACAAGGATTCAAGGCCGGGAACAATGGCGCTCACGAAAGCTCTTGCTGGCGCCCCTAACGTTTTGATCATTCTGATAGACGACTCGGGGTTTGGACAGTGGGGCACCTTTGGAGGACAGGTTCCCACGCCAAACCTGGATCGCTTGGCGAAAATGGGCCTGCGCTACACGCGCTTTCATACCACGGCTCTTTGTTCACCGACCCGCGCCGCCCTCCTCACAGGACGTAACCACCATTCCGCCGGAACCGGAGTCATCACCGAGATCGGCGACGCTTACCCTGGATACAGCGGACAGATTCCCAAAAACGCGGCCATGTTCGCCGAGGTCCTACGCCAGGGCGGTTACAGCACCGCCTTCATCGGCAAGAATCACAACATTGCCGACTGGGAGACGAGTATTTCCGGGCCCTTTGACCGGTGGCCGAGCTTGCAGGGCTTTGATTACTTCTACGGTTTCATCGGTGGAGAGATGGATCAATGGCAACCGGTTCTCTATCGCGGCACCACGCCGGTGACGATGGAGATTCCGAAAGGCAAAGAAGGTAACTACACGCTGAATGATTCGCTGGCCGATGACACCATCAGTTATATCCATCAGGAGAAGTCGGTCACGCCCGATCGTCCTTTCTTCATCTACTACGCGCCTGGCGCGACCCACGCTCCGCATCATGTGCCGAAGGAGTGGATCGACAAGTTCAAGGGCCAATTCAATCAGGGCTGGGATAAGTATCGCGAGGAGACTTATCAACGTCAGCTCAAGTTAGGCGTCATTCCGCCTGAGACGAAACTGACTCCGCGACCCATGGAGATTCCGGCTTGGGATTCTCTCTCCCCGGACGCGCAGCGCGTGGCCGAGCGGCTGATGGAGGTCTTTGCTGCTTATACGGCGCAGACCGACTACGAAGTGGGCCGCGTGCTGGACGCACTGGAGGAAATTGGACAGCTACACAACACGCTCGTCTGCTGGGAAATTGGCGACAACGGCGCTTCGATGGAGGGCACACTGAGTGGCTGCTTCAACGAACTCGCTACGCTTCAAGGCATAACAGAAGACCCGGCGTTTCTGATTCAGCATATCGACGAATTAGGCAGCGCCAAGGCCTCGAACCACATTCCCGTCGGCTGGGCATGGGCCGTGAACGCGCCTTTCCAATGGGGCAAGCAGGTGGCTTCGCACTGGGGCGGCACGCGGAACCCGCTGGTGATCGTATGGCCGGACCGCATCAAGGATGCGGGTGGAATACGCACGCAATTCCACCATGTCATCGACATTTCACCGACCATCCTGGAAGCGGCACACCTTCCACAGCCCGTCGAAGTGAATGGCGTGAAACAGAAGCCGATCGAAGGTGTTAGCATGGTTTACAGCTTTGACGATCCCAAAGCTATGGGCTCGCGCCACATCCAGTACTTCGAGATGTTCGGAAATCGCGCGCTCTACAAAGATGGCTGGATTGCCACCGCGCGACACGGTCGGCTCCCGTGGCAGACGATGGGCGCTTCTACCGGGGACTTCGACCATGACACCTGGGAACTCTACAACCTTGCGAACGACTTCAGCGAAGCGAACGATGTGTCGGCCAAATATCCGAACAAACTAAAAGAGCTGCAGAATGATTTCTGGACGGAGGCAAAGAAGTACAACGTTCTCCCACTCGATGACCGCTTCGCGGAGCGTGGCGATCCCAGCTTGCGGCCAAGTCTGATCGCCGGACGAACTGATTTCACATATTATCCCGCAACTCGGATTCCGGAGCCCTCAGCCGCCAACACTAAGAACACATCACACACCATTACCGCCACGATTGAAATGCCACAGGGCGGAGCCGACGGAGTAATTGTGGCTGAAGGTGGCGCCGCCGGCGGGTACACCCTCTACATCAGGGATGGGAAACCGGTTTATGAGTACAACTACATGGCGCATGAGCGATACAAAGTTACCAGTTCTGAAATACTTTCGCCCGGCCCTGCTGTCATCCGCGTTGACTTCAAGTACGACGGGGGCGTCGGAAAGGGAGGAACTGCTGCTCTCTTCATCAATGACAAGAAGGTTGGTGAAGGCCGGATCGAGAAAACGTGTCCTTCACGCTTCGGACCCGAAGGCTTCGACGTCGGGATGGATAACGGCTCGCCCGTAAGCGAAAACTATCAACCGCCGTTTCCATGCGCCGGGACGATCAAAAAGGTGCAAATCCATATCGCGCCTTCAACCCTTACCGCAAGCGATCAGGAGAAAGTCCGCAACGCGAAACGCAATGCGTCGATCGCGATCGAATGAGGCACGCCAGACTTATAAACACCACCGAAATCACGACAACTCAGCAAAGAAAACCCAAAAGAGCAATGAAACTCCCCCCTGATATTCAGTTTCACGAAGACATTCGTCTGCTCGTTTATAGACCGCGCGGTTTGGTGAACAGGGCGACTGTTAACAAAATCATAACTGTCATCGGAGAACTCGAGGCCACGTTGACGGAGCCTTTCAATCGATTTTCCGATACGGTGGCAGCCGATGCAGTTGATCTCAACTTCGAATACATCATTCGCGTTTCTCTCTATCGGCGCCTCTTCTACGGAAAGCGCCCGCCGATAAAATCAGCCATTCTCGCTACGGATTCTACACTTGTTCATTACGGGCGGTTACATGCCTTACTGACGCAAGGTTCCTCGATCAAAGTCCGCGTATTCCAAGACCGCAAAGAAGCCGCGCAATGGCTCGGCGTACCGATCGAACGCCTGAGCGCGGAAGCGACCGGTCGGCAACCATCCTGAGTAAGTCAATTCTAAAAGGAAAGGAACGTTGAGACAGTGAAGTCAACTAGCTAAGTCTACCGAAAATACAAACGATAACGCAATACATGCAGTAAAAGGAATCATATGAAAACGAGAATCAACCCGATGTTGGTGGGACTGACGGTCCTGACTTTCTGTGCCACGCGAGTCTTTGCAGTCGAAGGCGGCCTGGGTCGGCCCATCTCCGGCATGTCGATCGCGCCGTTTGCTGGCGTGATTCCACCTGAGCCTGGCCTCGCAGTGGCTACGGGCGAAACTTACTTTGACGGCTCCATCGGTGGCGGTCGAACCGTGCCAATAGCAGGTCTTCTTGTCGCGAACGTAGATATGAAAGCGGCATTTACACCAATCGCGTTGTTCTACATCTGGCCAACGCCGACCAAGACATGGAACTTTGGTTCGGCGGTTAGTTTTCCGCTCGCCTGGCTTAAGGTCGAGGCCAACCTTACCCTTGGCCCGTTCTCAGTCCGGAAAACCGATAGCACCTTCGGGCTATTCGATCTGGTTTTTACTCCCATCGTGGCAAGCCATCACTTTAGCCAGACTGATCATCTGGCCCTCAGTTTCACATTTTGGGCACCGACTGGGTCATTTGAAAAAGGCAGACTGGTCAACCTGAGCCAAAACACCTGGACGTTCATTCCTGGAGTGGCTTACACAAAGATTCTTCCGGAGGCGAACATCGAATTGACCGGCATCTGGCAGATGGAATTCGACACAGAAGATCCTGCCACGCACTATCAGAACGGTTTTTTGTCTGACTTGGAAGTCTTGGCGATCAAACGCTTCAAAGGTGGCTTCGGTATTGGTTTTGTTGAGAGCTGGATCCAGCAGGTCAACGACGATGAAGGCGCGCCCGCCGTACTCAACGGTTTTGTAGGCCGTGCCTTCGGCATTGGGCCGATCGTTACCTACTCTACGAAGTTGGGCAGGAGCCACCTCGATTTCAGCGCGCGTTGGATCCACGACTTCGACGTCGCCAAGCGCGTCAACGGTGATGGGTTTAACTTTAGCGCAAGTTTGAAATTCTGATGGCTTTCGAACTAAGACGACGGCCTGCGTGATCAGTAATAAACAGCATGGACAAGGAGGATTAAGCCAGGAAGGAAACGGTAAAACAATGAAGCTGCCTCTGCCGCCTGATGTCGAGTTTCACGAAGAGGTTTGTCTGCTGATCCATAGACCGCGCGGTTTGCTGGACAGGGTGGCTATTAACAAAATCATAAGTCTAATCGGAGAACTCGAATTCACGTTGAAGAAGCCTTTCAATCGTTTCCTGGACACAGTTGCAGCTGATGCAGTTGACCTCAATTTGGAATTCATCCGCCGCGTTTCTCTTTATCGCCGGCGCTTCTACGGCAATCGCCCGGCCATAAAAACAGCTATCCTCGCGACCGATTCTACCGTGGCTGACTATGGTCGCTTGCATGCTTCGCTGACTCAAGGTTCTCCGATTAACGTTCGCGTATTCCAGGATCGTAAAGAAGCCGCGCAATGGCTCGGTGTCCCGCTGGAACTGCTGGCGGCGAAAGACCGTTCATGATAGTCAACTCACAAGTTATCTGATAAAACCTGGCAACATGAACAAATACATAACAGAATTCGTTGGAACCTTCTTTCTCGTCCTCACGATTGGGTGCACTGGGATTGGCGCCGGAGCAGGCGTGATTGCGCCGCTCGCCATCGGTGCGGCTCTCATGGTGATGGTATTTGCTGGCGGTCATATTTCGGGCGGCCACTACAATCCTGCCGTTACGCTCGGCGTGCTAATTCGCGGTAAAGTAAAACCGGTTGATGTGGTGCCTTACTGGATTGCGCAATTTCTTGCGGCGGCGATTGCTGCGCTACTCACAGTCAAGTTTCTTCGCGCCGGTGTACCTGTAACAGCAATCATGCCTAAGACAGGTCCGGCCTTGCTTGCTGAGTTCTTGTTCACGTTTGCACTTGTTTACGTCGTCTTGAACACGGCGACGGCGGAAGGCACATCTGGAAATTCATTTTACGGGCTCGCTATCGGTATGACTGTTATGACCGGCGCGTTTGCGGTCGGCGACATTTCAGGCGGCGCATTCAATCCCGCGGTCGCCCTGGGCATTTGCGTCCTTGGCATTTCAAGTTGGGGAAACATCTGGATTTATCTGTTGGCTGACTTCGCTGCAGCTGTCGTCGCAGCCGTGATCTTCCAGCTAATCAATCAGCCGTTGCAAACCACCCCGATCGCTACTGACGAGCCACCTTACGAAACTCCGCGGTAGCAGTTTTCTTCTGCTGCCTTCTGTTAGAACCTTAAAATATCAACCATTCAAACCAATATGATCCGAAAAT
>QHNF01000464.1 GCA_003218345.1 Verrucomicrobiota bacterium
AAAATCATTTCTTACAACGATCAAGAGTTGAAGCGATGAAGCGTTGAAGCGATAGGGAACTAAATCCCTTTAACGATTCAACCTCCAACTTTTCAACGAGCAACTATGAAACCTTTCGAGATCGCCGGACTACCATCTGATGAGGTGAGCAGGTTTGTCCATGGAACTCATTCCGATCCGTTCCGTGTTTTGGGGCCGCACCGGATTGGAGACGATTTGGAGATTCGAGTCTTTCGCCCAGACGCGCGCAACATCGACATCGTGCTGGATCGAAAAGCGGAAGAGCCCATCGCAGCGGAGAGAATTCAGCCGGACGGTTTCTTTTGCGCGACTGTTCCGGGTGCAACGCGGGATCTGGCGTACCAGATTCGTGTGACTAGCTGGGACGGATCGCAGCAGCTGATCCGCGATCCGTATCAGTACGGGCCGAATCTGCATCTCTTCGCTGAAGGGCAACACTGGAAGATTTACGAAAAGTTCGGCGCCCATTTGCGCACCATCGGCGATGCGGCAGGCGTTTATTTCGCGGTCTGGGCGCCTAATGCGCAGCGGGTCAGCGTCGTCGGCGATTTCAACGGTTGGGATGGCCGGGTCAATCCCATGCGCAAACTCCTTGGCAGCGGTTCGTGGGAATTGTTTTTACCCGGCATCAAGCAAGGAGCGCACTACAAATTTGAAATCCGCACTCTGACCGGCGCGCTGCTGCTCAAGAGCGATCCATTCGCATTTTTTAATCAGCACGGAACGTCGACCGCATCGCTGGTGTACGATCTGGAACGCTACGCTTGGAACGATGCCGAGTGGATGGAATCGCGCCGTAGAAAGGATTGGCCGAAAAGCCCAATCAGCATTTACGAAGTGCACCTGGGCTCATGGCGTCGCAAGACTGAAGAAGCAACTCGCCAGCTCAGTTATCTCGAGTTTGCTGAGACATTGCTGCCGTACGTGCTGGAGTTGGGTTACACTCATATCGAATTGTTGCCTGTTGCCGAGCATCCCTTCGAGGGTTCCTGGGGTTATCAGGTTACAAATTACTTCGCGCCAACCAGCCGGTTCGGCGCGCCCGATGAGTTCCGTCACTTCATCGACAAATGTCATCAGGCCGGTATCGGCGTGATTATGGATTGGGTGCCTGCGCATTTTCCAAAGGACGCCCACGCGCTGGCCGAATTTGATGGCACCGATCTCTACGAGCACATGGATCCGCGCCAGGGCGAGCAGCAGGATTGGGGCACGCTTATTTTCAATTTTGGTCGCAACGAAGTGCGCAATTTTCTCATCGGCAATGCGCTGTTCTGGCTCGACAAATATCACATCGACGGTCTCCGCGTGGACGCCGTGGCTTCGATGCTTTACCTCGACTATTCGCGAAAACTTGGCCAATGGATTCCAAACGTTTACGGCGGCCGCGAGAACCTCGATGCCATCTATTTTTTGAAACGTTTCAACGAGGTTTGTTACGAGCGTTTCCCCGGAATCATGACCATCGCCGAGGAATCAACCGACTGGCCCGGCGTATCGCGTCCAACTTATCTTGGCGGACTCGGGTTCGGTTTCAAGTGGAACATGGGCTGGATGCACGATTTCCTGGAATACATGAGCATCGACCCGATTTATCGGCGGTATCATCACGGCAACATTACCTTTTCGTTGCTCTACGCGTTCCAGGAAAATTTCATTCTTGTGCTCAGTCACGATGAGGTGGTGTACGGCAAGCGTTCGTTGTTATCCAAGATGCCGGGCGACGAATGGCAGAAATTCGCCAATCTCCGGATGTTTCTGGCATGGATGTACGGTCATCCCGGCAAAAAGCTGCTCTTCATGGGCGGCGAATTCGGTCAACGGAACGAATGGAACCACGACACGAGCCTTGACTGGCAACTGATTGATCTCCCTCGTCACGATGGCTTGCGCCGGCTGACGCAACATTTGAATTACATTTACAAAAGCGAGCCGGCGCTTTGGCAGCTGGATGATACCTACGAAGGATTTGATTGGATCGACCTTCACACAGTGTCGTTTCGTTTCTGAGAAAATCGCGCGAGGGCGACATAGTCGCGTTTGTAGTGAGCGCAACGCCGGTGGTGCGCTACGATTACCGCCTCGGCGTGCCCGAGTCCGGTTTCTATCGTGAGATCATTAACACCGATGCAGAAACCTACGGCGGCAGCAACGTAGGAAATTTAGGCGGCGTCCAAAGCCAGGATGTTCCCTGGATGGGCCGAGAGCATTCAATCCTGATCCATCTGCCGCCGTTGGCGACGGTCGCGTTTAAACTGGAAAGGTAGTGAGATCTTTATGATTCCAATTAGGCGAATTCTGCTGCTGGGGTTGGCAACTCTTGTCTCCTCATTTTTTGCGGCGGCGCAAGAGAAACCCAGCACCTCCCTCCGCCGACAGCGACCTTGTGAAACAAATCAACGACATGGCAGGGATTTCTCCGACCAGTGATCGTCGCAAAATTCGGCGGGCTTGCTCCTCCGCTGATACCCCATTGGTAGCAGCCTTGGCGCGCAATTTGCGAATCACACGTTCATCCCAATCGTCGAATAAGA
>QHNF01000105.1 GCA_003218345.1 Verrucomicrobiota bacterium
TTGGTCGGCTATTCGCTGTACGCCTTGGTTGTCTACGTCGTTCTTAATTCCGGCTATGGATTGTTCATCGCCAAGCGCATCACCGACACGCACGAAAGCGTTTGGGGCATTCTCATCGGCCTCGTCGCAAAAGTCGGCATGCCGATTCTAGCCGGTTACAAACTGAAAGTCGCAACTCGTCTGAATTCCCGCGCGTTAAGAGCCGACGCGGTCGAATCGATTACGTGCGGCTACCTATCAATTGTTTTGATGATCGGGTTGGCAGCGACCTGGCTGCTCGGTTGGTGGTGGCTCGACAGTGTCGCTGCGCTGGCGCTGATCCCGTTCATCATCAAGGAAGCGCGCGAAGCAATCTCTGGCGAGGTTTGGGGAAGCAGAACGTGCCAAGCAATGGAACGAGCGAGCGATGTCTCTGGCGCCTGATGATGACGCGATTCTCTACAACGCGAGCTGTGTCTTTGCGGTGCTTGGCGAGGGAGATCAGGCCCTTACTGGATTGCAGCGGGCGATCGAAGCGGGGCTCGCCGGAGGAGATTGGATTTCGCACGATCCCGATTGGGAGCAGCTCCGCGATCATCCGCGCTTTCAAACTCTGGTGGAGCGACTCCGGCGCTCGCAAGATTAATTCTCAGATAGTTTTAAAAAGCGGGATGAACGCATCGAGCAAGATTTCAGCAAGCACATTGTTGGTTTGCACCAGGGCAGCTTTCCTTCGATTTCCAATTGGAGTGACAGACTGAGGAACGTGCGGATGAGAACGATCAGTCCCAACACAAGTACGTTTTGCAATGTGGGCGCGACGACGACTGTCCGGATGATGTCGCCAGCTATAAGAAACTCCAGTCCTAACAAAATCGCGCGCCCGACATCCTGCCGGTAAAGTGAATAATAATTGCCGGTGCTTTGTGCGCGCCAAACCAGAAGGCGAACTGTGGCAACCAGCGCGCCGCCAGCGACGATAAATACGCCGACGCCATCCATGCCGGTGCCGACGATTTCCATGATGTGCCGAAAGTATTCCATGGTCATGATCAGTTGGCGTAACGGTCGGTGGTATTAGCCGTCAAGCACAATGCAAGCCATGGCGTGATGTTCGGTATGGCTGAGAGTAACAAGGGCGGCGGTTACGCCCCGCTTTGCGGCGAGTTCCTGAGCTGGTCCGGAAAGGGCCAGGTACGGTTCGCCGCTGGGCTTTTTTTGAACATCGATGTTGCGCCAGCCCATCGCTTTGCCGATTCCGGTGCCGAACGCTTTCGAAACAGCTTCTTTTGCTGCAAAACGCGCAGCCAAATGTCGCGCAGGAAATTTCATCGACATCGAATACTCAATCTCGCCATCGGTAAAAACACGGTGAAGGAATCGGTCGCCAAACCGCTCGATTGAATGCTGAATACGCGCACACTCGACAAGATCGACCCCGATGCCAATGACACTCATCTGGAATTGCCATCGCGTTGAGCCGCCTTCGCATTGCTTTGGCGTGCCAAGCGACAACGCGATCCACCTTTGACACTCATTCGGGATAATTTTCCATCGCGGCGAGCATTTCCTTCACTGCGGCCGTAAGTCCGACTGAGATCGCGCGCGAAACAATGGAATGACCAATGTTGAGTTCGGTCAGATTAGGAATCTGATGAATGAGCGCGATATTTTTGTAATTGATACCGTGACCGGCATTAACTTGCAGGTGGGATTCTGACGCAGCGCGGGCCGCTGCCCGCAGCAGCTCCAGTTCTTCTTTTTGGATCTTTTCTGTGAATGCGTTTGCCAGTTTCCCGGTGTGCAGCTCGACCATTTCAACGCCGAGTTCAGCCGCAACATCCACTCGTTCCAGAGTAGGATCGATAAAGAGACTGACCCGAATACCTCCAGCGTGAAGACGCTTTATCGTGTTCTCCAGTCCTTTGCGATGCGCAATAACGTCGAGACCGCCTTCAGTCGTAACTTCCTCGCGCTTTTCCGGAACGAGACAGACTTCGTCCGGCAGGATACGCAGCGCAACGTCAATGATCTCTTCGGTATTGCCCATTTCCAAATTCAGTTTCGTCATGATGTTCCCGCGCAATCGCTCGATATCTCGATCTTGAATATGACGACGATCAGCGCGCAGATGGGCGACGATCCCACCAGCTCCGGCTCGCTCGCAAATTGAAGCGGCGACGATCGGATCGGGCTCCGCGTTTTTGGATTCGGGCATCGTGGCGTAACGCGCCTGTCGCAACGTTGCCACGTGATCGATGTTAACTCCCAAGCGCAAACCACTCATTTGATCGCGCCAAATAGGACTCACTCAATGAGCCTGAGCAAGTCAGAAACGAATCAGGCTGGAATTCCCCTGAGGGCATGTCTCGCTCAGCAGCCAATATCGGAATGCCAAGCGCTGCAACGTGCCGGCGGAGATGGGTTCAACCACGTAATTGCTTTCGCGCCTGGGCGACTCCGTCTTCCATTTCGCCGATCGTCTTGTCAAACTGTTTGTGCGCGTCGTCGTAATCTTTCGCGTTGGTTGCTTTTTTCATCGTGGCCAGCTGCTCTTTGGCGGTGGCTTGCTGCTGGGTGAGCGTATCAAGCTGAGTGTCGAAAGCCTGTGGGTCCGTTGCTTCCGATCTCCGGCCTTTCAAGTCAGTGATTTCTTTCGAAAGCGCGTTGAGCTTCTGCCGGGCGCCTTTGCGATAGGTCACTCGGTTGCTGCTGGCGTATGCCTTCGTATCTCTCCATGCCTCTTTCGTTTTCTCCCCGACTATTTCCGCTGTCTCTTTGGTTTTTTCACCGACGGTTTCAAGTCCGTCCTTAATTGTCTCTCCCGCTTTTTTCGCTCCATGCTTTACCTCTTTCAATGTCTCTTCCTGTCCAAACGCGGCCAGCGCTGCGGCCGCGACCAAAATGGTAACTAAGCGTGTTATTCTCATGATCATCTCCTCCTTTTCATTTGCTACCCTGTACAAAAGAAACGGACGAACCGCCCCAGGTGCGTGCATTAGGTTGAGCCCAGCGGGCCCCGGAGAACGGGGTGGATCGCAGCGCCAGCCCGGCAAACCAAGGAACGACGGCTTGGGCAACCTGAAAACTTTCGGAGCCGGGGAGCCGTCACTCGTTGAGGCAGCACATGCGTTTGTAAATCGATGCGAGCATCGAAAGCGGAACACCGAAAGTGTAAAGCGTTGCGATAAGCCCATAGGCAAATGTCAGGCGCACGCGCCCGATTGCCTCGTAGCGACGAGGATTCACTAAGATGCGCCTCTGGCTGTGCATAACGCGACCGCTGCCACGGAGCCGGCGAAAAAATTCTACGTCTTCCATCAACGGCACTTCCGGAAAGCCGCCAATATCGATGAAGGCTGTTCGCCGGCAGAATATCCCGTGATCGCCACATCGCATTCGCAGCAGAAGGCCTGCGTAATGCGCAAAGCTGTCGGTGATCCGATAAACCCACCCTCGCGGCAGACGAATTCTAAAAAAACCGCCAGCGACCTTTGGATTATTCATGATCCTTCGAATCTCATCTAAACATCCCGGCGGCACTTCGGCATCGACGTGAACAAACCAAAAAATATCGCCGTGAGCAACGCGCGCGCCGGCATTCATTTGCATCGCACGACCGCGCCCGCCCTCGACAAGCCGATCACACAAACCGTTGGCGAACCGATCTGTGCCATCAGTACTTCCGCCGTCCGCGACAATAATCTCAGCTTCCGGTGCTCGCTCGCGCAGGTGCTGAAGAAATGGTCGCATCAACGGCGCCTCGTTGAATACCGGAACAATGATCGAGAACTGCGTTCGAACGCTTTTCTCCAAATCGCCAGACAAAAGGCGATCACGCGATGGCATTCTTGCCGAGACTGCAATGGGCTGCATAAATATGTATCGGCCAGTGATGGCCTGCTAATTTTCGCCCAGGAGCGGCTTTGGCAAAGAATTTCCAGTCAAACAGGAATAAACGGCTGCGTAATGCGTATCGTAAAATGAAACCCGACTCATGGAAAAATCGAGGCGATTTGGTAGGGCGCGACCTGAGCCTGCTCTGAGCAAAGTCGAAGGGGACGCGCCGATGCGTTGTCGAGACATCCAAGTAATTATGAGCAGACGAAGCTTAGACAAAGGAACTCATATATGATCTCAAGGTTTATCATGCCACTAGCTATTGCACTGTTCTTTGCACCGGCGGCGCTGGTCTGGGCCCAGGAACATCCGGAGCACCCTGGACACGCGCAGAAGGGAAAAAGTACAGAAAAACGAGTCAGCACCGCTGATATTTCTGCCGGCATAAAGAAAAATATTGGTGCTCAAAGCAAAAAGAGCCCTGATGGAAAGTTTCACGCCGAGCACGAGGGCCAGAACCTAGCTCTGGATTTGGTAAAAGTGCACGACGATCGGCTGCAGGATCTCGGCGGTGGCAAGTACTTTGCCTGCGTGGATATGAAAGCGAGCGACGGAAAGACTTACGACATTGATTTTTTTCTAACTGGGCAACCGGGCGAAATGAAAGTCACGGAGACGTCAGTTCACAAGATTGATGGCAAACCACTTTACAATTGGAAAGAAGAGAACGGAACATGGCACAAGGTGCCGGCCAGTTGATCGGCGATCGACCAGGCTGAATAGCGATAAAATTTCAATGCGATATGTGATTGGTCCCCTCGTTTTTCTCGCGGGTGCGCTGGCCGTGCAGGCGACCGGCGAACCTGGGATTATCACAGGTGCCGATCAGTTCGAGTTCGTTTATCGAGTCAAACTTCCGGACATTAAAGGAGACGCTCGCGTCTGGTTACCGCTGGCCAAGACCGACGCTTTTCAGACAGTGACCGAGGAAGCGCTGAACATCCCAATGAAATGGGACAAAGTGCAAGACCGCGATTACGGCAATGATATTTGCGTTCTCTATCCGCAGCCTTCGGACAGCGATAAAACCGTCGAGGTGAAATATCGCGTGGTTCGTAAGGAAAAGGCCGCCTATCCGGCGAGCAGTGCGGAAACTGCGCGTTACTTGCGCCCGGAGAAGCTGGTGCCAATCAATGAAACTTTCAGGACGCTCGCTCAGAAGGCGGCTACCGGGAAAAACGACGATCTCGAACGAGCAAAAGCTCTTTATGATCATGTAATGGGTCGGATGCGTTACGACAAATCCGGAACCGGCTGGGGCCGCGGCGATGCCGTGTACGCGTGCGACGCGCGCACTGGCAACTGCTCCGATTTTCACGCTTATTTCATTGCTCTGGCGCGCAGCATCGGAATACCGGCGCGTTTTGCGATTGGCGCGACGATTCCTGCCGATAAGAACGAGGGCACCATCGAGGGCTACCATTGCTGGGCCGAGTTTCTCGCCGACGGACGCTGGGTACCGGTTGATATCAGTGAAGCATGGAAAAATCCAAAGCTGGCCGATTACTACTTCGGCCATAACCCCGCCAATCGTTTCGAGTTGACGAAAGGCCGCGACCTGGTGGTCGATCCCGCGCCTGCGAGCGGTCCTATCAATTTCCTGGCTTATCCGTTGCTTGAGATGAACGGCCAAGTGATCAAACCCGAGACTACCTTCGCGTTCCGGCGCATAGGCGCATAGCAAAACTTGTTTCAGCGCTTCGGTGCGCATTGTCGTTGCGCCTCAGCCGATGATAAACTCCAAGTAGCGTCACGCCGGACCGTGCAAAAAATTCCTTTGATGGATTATGTTGGCAGGCCACTGCTGGCTTGCGTATTCGTTGCGCTGCTTTGGCTGCAATGGCGCTTTCCGTTACGACGTCAGCATTTCAGCGTCCTGCATCGACTGGTGCGCAACTTTGTCCTCTCGATTCCCGGTTTCGCCATTGTTCGTCTCGCCATGCTGCCCATCCCAATCGCCGTGGGGATGTGGGCGCAAGATCGACACATTGGTTTGTTGAACTGGATTCCCCTCACTGGTTGGGCCGCTGGCGTCGCGACGTTTCTACTAATGGATTATGCTTATTGGTGGTGGCATTGGGCCAACCACATGATTCCACTCTTCTGGCGAT
>QHNF01000067.1 GCA_003218345.1 Verrucomicrobiota bacterium
GCCGGGCCGGGCCGTTTCCAGTCGTACGGATCGACATCCCAAAGAATGATCTGATATCCCAGTTCATCGTGAATCCAGTGTTTTTCGCGGGCCGTAATCGATCCATAAGGTGGCCGCATTAGAGTGGGACGCTTGCCGGTAGCGTTCTTAATTGCATCATCAGTTTGCCAGAGTTGGCGGCGAACACTCTCATCCGACATTTTGCCGAAGTTAGGATGCGACCAACTATGATTCCCAATTTCGTGACCTTCCCGAGCAGCCCGCGCAACGATCTCAGGATGTTCCGCGACATTTTCGCCGATTACGAAGAATGTTGCTTTGATATGATGCGCGGCCAGCAGATCGAGCAATTTTGGGGTAAGCATCGCACTTGGTCCATCATCAAAGGTCATTGCGATGTAAGGGCCATCGACATGCACTGAGCTAAACGTGATACTCGATTCCTCCGCAGAGGTTCGATTTTCACGCGGCGCAGATTGCTTTGCTGGTTTGGATTCCGCTCCGAGCTCCTGAGTGACGATTAGTGTGGCGAAACAAAAGAGCAGCAAACGGTAAACAGGCATGAGCGCGAAAGTGGCGAACCGAACGCGTGTATTTAGCAGAGGCCGCCTGTTACGCAAGGTGCAGCCGTCCCAAGGGCGCAACATTGACAAAATTGCGGCAAATCTTATGCGCCGCAGAAATCAATTCGCGAAACTTTTCGGAGTCAATGCACGTTCAACCTTTCCGCAATTTCTCCAGTTGGGCGATGAAAGCCTCCGGGCCACCGGGGAAATAGCCGTCGTACTGCCAAAGCTTCTGTCCATTGCTGTTAAGCACAACGATGGTGGGAAACCCTTGAACTTGGTATTGCTGCGCGAGTTCCAGGTTCTGCTTTTTCAGCTCGGGATTCTGAGGTTTGGCGCGCGGGAAATCGAGTTCGACCAGCACCAGATTCCCTCGAGCGAAATCTTTGAACTGTGATTGGGAAAGAATCTCTCTATCGAATTTTTTGCACCAGCCGCACCAGTCTGACCCGGTAAAATCGAGCAAGAGAAATTTGTTGGTCGCCTTGGCCTCTTGCTGCGCTTTTTTGTAATCGTTCAGCCAGCCAGACTCGGCCTGAGCGAATGTCCCGGAGAAAAAAACAGAAGCCGCGATGAGGCAAGAAATCGAAAGAAAGGTTTTCACCCGACCATCTTCGCTGGGATTGCGGCTCGGCGCAAGGACGGTACAACGCACCGTCGGTGCGGGATTTTTTACTACGTCCGCAGATAGCCCGGCGCCCGAACGCCGGGCTATAAACGGTTTGCGACCTAACGCAGATGCTTCGAGACGAGTTTGGTCATCTCGAACATACTCACCTGGCTCTTGCCATTAAATACCGGCCGGAGTGAGTCGTCGGCGTTGATCATAGTTCTTTTCTTTTTATCCTGGCAACCGTGCTTCTTGATGTAGTTCCAGAGCTTTTTGGTAAGCTCGGAGCGTGGTAGCGGCTGCGACCCGACGATAGCAGAAAGCTTATCGTCAGGCTGGACCGGTCTCATGAAGGCGGGATTCGGTTTGCGCTTGGAAGTTTTCTTTTTCGTTTTCGGCATGGAGGCTGATTAACGTTTCGCTTGCGAGAGAGCAACACTAATTTTAAGCAAACGAAAAAAATTATTGCCAGGCTACCCGGCGGACGGCCAGGGCCGTCAAATCATCTGGTAAAGCATTTTCACCGTTAGTTGCGGCCGCTTGCCTTAAAATTCCTTTGAGTAGCGCTTCAGCACTAGGGGCGGAGGGGTCCAGCATTTTCTCCAGCTGCTGCGGAGTCAAGCGATACTGTTCGTCTTTCGTCCAGCGAAACAAGCCGTCTGTGTAGAGAAGAAAAGCGTCACCTGGCTCAAAGTCGATCGCGGCCTCAGTAAATTCGCGATGTTCGATCAGGCCCAGCGGAGGCGTGATCGAGGCAATTGATTCCGTTGCTCCATTGTGGCGTACAACTAGAAGCGGCGGATGACCAGCGCCTACGACGCTGGCGCGTCCGGTTGCGGGATTAAGCGCCACACACATGGCTGTCATGAAAGAGCGCGCGCCAAAAATGCTGCGAAAATCGTGGTTGACCGCTTCCATCACGCTGGCTGGCGCGTCGTGTTCCATGCTGCCATGATGGAAAAGAAGTTTTGCCAGCGTGGTGAGCAGCGCGGCAGCGGCCCCGTGGCCGGTGCCATCTGCAATCCAGAACAAGATCCGGCCATCTTTCATTCGCAGCCAGCCGTAGATATCGCCGCCCACCTGAATTACAGGTCGATAACAGGTTGCAACTTGCCAGCCGGGCAGCGCCGGCGGTTTTTGCGGAATCAACGATTGCTGAGTCAGGCGTGCGGCCGCGAGATCGCGTTCGAGATTACGTCGCCATTCCTCCAGTTCATCGTTTTGACGCTCTAATTGTCGCCGCATCGAGCGTAGGCGAAGCTGCGTCTCGATTCGCGCCCGCAACACTGCAGCGTTGATCGGCTTGGTTACAAAATCGTCTGCGCCAGCTTGCAAACAAGAGACCTCGCTTTGTTCGCTCCCGTGTGCAGTCAACATGATGGCAGGAATCTGCGCGACTGCCGGGTGCTGATCGGAGCGAAGACGTTTTAGCACCTCGGCGCCGTTTGGCCCCGGCATATCGAAATCAAGTAGCAGGAGTGATGGCGGCCTGGCGTGAACGATCTTTAGGGCTGCGGAACCGTCTTCACACACCCGACAGCTGTAACCAGCGGACGTTAGCAGTTGTGCCAGGACTTTGCGACTCATAGCGTCGTCGTCCACCACCAAAATCTCTGCACGGGAGTTGTTCGACATCGACATCTCTTATTAGATTCGGATGAAACAGGCCCTGTCATTGTATTCATGCCGATCTTACCCAAAGCACTGCGGGTTCAAAGAAAAAGCGATTTAATGATTGGCAACAAGTTGGACTACAGATACGATTGCAACAGTATTTCCATTTATGAAATTGTCATTGTCGCTTGCCCTGTTCACCGCATTTTTTGTCGCCTCATGTAGTGAAGAGCCGCCACCACCAAACACCCGCCATCGCGTGGCGAGTTATCCTCCAACCAGGACTGAGGAATACCCGCCACCCCAACAGCCGTTCAATCCGAATGGGCCCGCTCAACCCCCCGGTACGCCGCCGACTCAGACTGGAGCAGTTTCACCTCCACCGACGGCCGCTCCGACGAAGGTCGCTAAGGGAGATTATCCGTACGGAATTCCCGTTCCTGGCAAGCCTCATCTGGTCGAAAGTCCTTATTCGCCTGGTAAATACATCGATGTGGAAGGGTTCCCTCCGGGAACGGAAGTAAAGGATCCTTACACCGACAAAATTTTTCTCGTACCATAACGGATTTGCTGTCCCGAGTGGTTTCGAGTTTCCGACTGATCTGGATACCAGTATCGCTTTTCTTTCCTTCGTCTAATGGAGTTACGGGTAAAACGGGCACCCCGAATTGATATCGAAATAACTGTACCGGGCGATAAAAGCATTTCGCATCGCGCCGTAATCATCGCCGCCTTGTCAAACGGAGTATGCACGCTACATGGATTTCTTCCGAGCGAAGATTGCATGCATACGGTCAACGCAATGCGTGCATTGGGAATTAAGATCGAACAGCCTGAGCCGGCCACGCTGATCGTTCATGGAAAAAGGCGTCTGCTTACGCCACCCAAAAAGGAAATCAATTGCGGCAACTCTGGCACCACGATGCGGCTTCTCGCCGGTTTACTTGCGGGACAAACATTTGAAAGTCGCCTTGTCGCCAATGCAGGCTTGTCACGACGTCCCATGGAGCGCGTGATTGCGCCGCTTTCTGAGATGGGCGCGAGTATTGTTGTCGAAGGCCCGGAACAAACGCCGCCACTGCGTGTCCGCGGCGGCTCATTGCGCGGAATTCATTATCGCACGCCTGTTGCAAGCGCACAGCTGAAAGGGGCATTGATGCTGGCGGGTCTTTTTGCCAAGGGCAAGACCACCATCGATGAACCTTTGCCAACGCGAAACCATATGGAATTGATGTTTAATTATTTCCTGGTCCGGACCGCAGCGGAAGGCGATAGCAGCGTTAGTGTATTCGGCGACCAAGTTCCGGAGTCGCGCGACTTTTCCATTCCCGGTGATATCTCTTCCGCAGCCTTTTGGTTGGTTGCCGCTGCGGCGCAACGACGGGGCCATTTGCTCATCCGTGATGTTGGCTTGAATGATACGCGAACGGCGCTACTGGGCGTTCTGTTACGAATGGGTGCGCAAGTGCGCGAAGCAATTGAGGATGTCGATCAACTCGAACCTCGCGGAGTTGTCGAAGTCACCGGTTTCCCGCTCAGAGGCACAGTTATTCAAGGCAAAGAGGTGCCGCAGCTTATTGACGAACTGCCCATCCTCGCAGTCGCAGGCGCCCTGGCAAACGGCAAGACGATTATTCGGCACGCACAGGAATTGCGAGTAAAAGAAACGGATCGCATTGCCGCAATTGCGCACAATTTGCGGACGATGGGTGCGGAAGTCGCTGAAATGAATGACGGCCTCGAAATTCACGGCCCGGCATCCTTGCACGGGGCCCGCGTGCCGAGCTTTGGCGACCATCGCATCGCTATGGCGTTTGCTGTAGCGGGTCTGTTCGCTGATGGCGAAACCGTTATTCAGGATGCCGAGTGTATTCGTGAATCTTATCCGGGATTCGAGATTGTGCTGGAACAGTTCACTAATCAGAAAATGATGCAGATAAGCACGCCTGTAATCGGTTCTCTCACTCCGGGGCCGGTCGAGGAAGCATGATCTATCCCCGAGAGCATTCGGGGTTACCGCGCATCGCTGGAAGCTTGCTGGTATTTTTCCGCCACACTAATATCCCGGATGCGGAAGCACTTTCATCGGGTAGTTGCCATTGATGGTCCGGCGGCCTCGGGAAAAAGCAGTGTCGCGCGAGAGCTCGCGGAGGAGTTCGGCTTTGTCTACGTCAATTCGGGCGCTATTTATCGAGCGATCACTTGGCAGATCCTGAAGAAGGGGATCGCTGTGGAAGATAACGATTGCATTGCCTCAGCGCTCAAGTCAGCCGCGATCACATGCTGTCTTCAGGACAACGAGTCGCGCATCATCATTGATAATGTCGATCCCACGGACCACCTGCGCGATCATTGCGTAAACGAAAACGTTTCCCGCATCAGCAGATTTCCGCTGGTTCGCCAAATTGTCGCGCAGAAACTGCATGAGCTTGCGCGCCAACACGACCTGGTCGTCGAAGGTCGCGATATTGGTTCGGTCGTTTTTCCAGACACGCCGTATAAATTTTATGTTGATGCTTCGCCTGCGGTGCGTTTGCAGCGCCGTGCCGCAGAAGGGCAGCGTGACGAAATCGCCATGCGCGATCATGATGACTCTTCACGGTCTGTCTCACCCCTCGTCATCGCGCCGGATGCACATGTCATCGACACTTCACATCTTACGATCGAAAGAGTGGTCGAGGAGGTCATCGCGCGCCTTAGGGCGATGGGTCTCCACGTTTCCAGCTGATTCGATTGATCCACCGCGTCAACGCTTCACTGCTTCGACGATGAACATCTACTACTGGCTTGGTTATCATCTCTCCCGGTTGGTCGGCCGATTGTCTTTTCATTTTCGTGTAATCCACCGAGAGCGCATGATTCAGAGCGGCCCGGTGATTCTCGCGATGAACCACCAGAGTTATCTCGATCCGCCGCTTGCCGGAATTACATGCGATCGGGCGATTTACTTTCTGGCGAAGCGAACGTTGATGACCACGCCGCTGCTCCGCTGGTTTTTGCCAAAGCTGAACGTGATCCCAGTAAACCAAGAAGGTATCGACCGCAGCGCTCTTAAGGCTTTGATTCGTGTACTCAGGTCCGGGAACGCAGCGTTGGTTTTTCCAGAAGGTTCACGCACGCTGGACGGTAATTTGCAGC
>QHNF01000465.1:0-1483 GCA_003218345.1 Verrucomicrobiota bacterium
AATAGCGCGATTAAAGGGTATAACGTGTTGTCCTCAATGCGTTGCTAATCGTCCTTCGGCGCGAATTACAAGATCCTCTTCGGGGAAGAACGATCCACCATGTAGTCAACATCATGTTTCCCCAACTAAGCGATAGACTTCAGGAGATTTTCAAAGATCTCCGTGGACACGGCCTGATCAGCGAGTCGAACGTCGACGCTGCATTACGTCAGGTTCGCATGGCGCTGCTTGAAGCGGATGTTGATTTTCAGGTCGCCAGAAAATTCATTGCTCGCGTAAAAGAGAAAGCGCTCGGTGAAACGGTGATTCGCAGTATTACGCCGGGTCAGCAAATCGTAAAAATTTTCCACGCTGAATTGGCCCTGCTGCTTGGTGGCGACGCGGAGCCGCTTCGTCTTGAAGACGAAACGCGGATTTTAATCGTCGGTCTTAATGGCTCCGGGAAAACAACGTCGGCTGCCAAACTGGCACTGCTTTTAAAGAAACAAGGCCGCATGCCGTCGCTGGTTGCCTGCGATTTGCAACGGCCGGCGGCTATCGAACAGCTCGCAACCCTTGGAAGGCAGATTGATGTGCCGGTTCATGTTCCCAACCCCGGCGAGAAAAATGTGCAAAATGCAGCGGCTGCGGCGCTCGAAGCGACGCGAACGGCGATGGCGGCTAATGTGCAGATGTTCGATACGGCAGGGCGACAGGAAATCGATGACGCGTTAATGGACGAGCTCACGGCGCTGAAAAACTTTTTGAAGCCGCACGAAATCTTACTCGTCGTAGACGCAGCAACGGGGCAGCAAGCGGTCAGTGTAGCGAGCGGCTTTGACACTGCTTTGTCGATCACAGGAATCATTGTGACAAAACTCGATGGCGACGCTCGTGGCGGCGCGGCATTGTCGATGCGCGAGGTCACGCATCGGCCGATCAAATTCGCAGGCACAGGTGAAAAGCTTGATCAGTTTGAGGTATTTATTCCGGAACGGCTTGCGGGGCGGATTCTTGGAATGGGCGATGTCGTCACCCTTGTCGAGAGAGCCGCCGAAGCAGTCGAAGTCGAAGATGCTGTAAAACTTGAGCGCAAACTCCGCACCGCTTCGTTCGATTTCAATGATTTCCTGACGCAATTTAAAATGATGCGCCGAATGGGGCCGCTTGAGAATATTCTTGGCATGTTGCCAGGCATGAGTAACGTGCAGGGTTTCTCCATTGACGAGAAGCAGCTAAAGCGCACCGAAGCCATCGTGCTTTCGATGACGAAGCAAGAGCGGACGCGCCCCGACATTCTGAATGCGCGGCGGCGTCAACGCATCGCGCGCGGCAGCGGTTCCACCGTCACGGAGGTAAACGATTTGCTTCGACGCTTCGACCAAATGCGCAAGCTGATGAAGAACACGGGCAAACTTAAGAGGACGTTAAAAGAGTTACAAAGGTTACATCCTTAAAAAAGTTACCAGCGACTCGTTTGACTTTCTCGTCTTTTAACGTTGTA
>QHNF01000465.1:1551-2998 GCA_003218345.1 Verrucomicrobiota bacterium
CGCGAGATGGAAAATTCATCGAGATCATCGGCACGTACGATCCAAAACGAACTGGTCAGAACAGCTCGTTTAGTGTTGAGCGCGCCGAGTACTGGATCAGCAAAGGTGCCCAACCATCCGACACCGTGCGCAGTCTGATTAAGAAGCAAAAAAAGCTAGCTGCTGCGGAGCCAGATTCTCAACCCGCAGAAGAGAGTTCCGAACAGTCTGAAAATACTGCGTCATCATCCCAAGCCGAGACATCCAGCTAGAATCGTTCCGCGCAGACGTACTGTTCGTAGTCCTCAGCGGACAAGATCCGTGCGATTCGCAAATGGTCTGAGAACAGCGCCCGCGATAGGTGCACGTTGGCAAAGCTAAATTGGTGTTTATTCATGTCCATCTGTCACGCCGTAGCCATTGTGCGAAGGCGGATCCGTGGTTAGCTTCTGACAGATGAGAGAATTTCTCGAATTTGTCATTCGCGCGCTGATCGAATTTCCTGATGACATGGTGCTCACGGAAATTCCCAGCGGCAGAACGATCGTCTTCAAACTCCAGCTTCGACACGGCGATGCAGGCCGGGTCATAGGTCGGTCCGGCCAGACGATCCAGTCGATTCGCGCATTACTTGCCAGCTCTGCCGCACGCCACGGGCAACGCGCCGCTCTCGAGATTGTAGAATGATTTGAATGGCGTCTGTGTCGGCCCCGAAAGCGTTCGGGATTCACAGAAACGCACTTTAATTTGAACGTTGGACGTTGAGCGTTCAGGGTTCGACGTTTTCTTCCAATGAGAATCGAAATCGCCACATTGTTTCCGGAAATCTGCCGCGCGCCTTTGAGCGAAAGCATGATGAAGCGCGCACAGGAGAAGGGCGTCCTTGAGCTGCACATTCACAACCTGCGCGATTGGACAAAGGACAGGCACCATGTTGTCGATGACGCGCCTTTTGGTGGCGGGCAGGGGATGGTGATGAAACCGCAGCCAATTTTTGCAGCGGTGGANNTCGAAAATCGAGAATCGAAAATCATCCTGATGTCACCTGCGGGTCAGCGCCTTGATCAAGAACTAGCGAAACAGCTTTCGCAGGAAACCCATCTCATCATCATTTCCGGACACTACGAAGGAGTCGATCACCGCGTGATCGAACATCTGGTTGATCTTGAGATTTCGATTGGCGATTACGTGCTTACCAATGGCGCGATCGCCGCAGTTGTCCTGGTGGACGCAATCGTTCGTTTGCTGCCCGGAGCGCTGGGGCATGATCGATCAGCCGCCGATGATAGCTTTAGCAACGGGCTTCTGGAAGCGCCGCAGTACACGCGACCGGCCGAGTTTCGCAGCTGGAAAGTTCCAGATGTTCTGCTTTCTGGAAATCACATAGAAATCGCCCGGTGGCGAAACGAACAGGCGATCAAGCGCACACACAAAAATCGGCCGGATTTGCTGAGGTAGAGCAAGCTTC
>QHNF01000068.1:0-6413 GCA_003218345.1 Verrucomicrobiota bacterium
TAGCGAAGACCCTTCTGGTTGTTTGGAACACGATCGGACTGATCGACATCGTTTTTGTTGTCTTCAGCGCGCTGCGATTCGGATTAAGAGACTGGCAGTCGATGCATGCGTTGCGGGAACTTCCGCTCAGTCTTTTACCTATGTTCCTGGTGCCGCTAATTATCGCATCTCACGTTTTAATTTTCTTCCGAGTTGCACAAGCGAGGGGTACAAGCTGAAAAATTCGCGATGCTGACGCCCGCACGCGCACCAGTCGAACATCGCAAATCTAGAAACTTGTCCTGAGCGAACTCGAACGGACCGAAAATGAACATGGGCGGTGAGGGTTTCGAACCCCCGACCCTCTCGGTGTAAACGAGATGCTCTACCACTGAGCTAACCGCCCGTTTTACCTATGAAAACCGAGCCGAAACAGGCCACCGGAAATTCCCTTTGCACATCGATTTTTTACACTGTAGGCTCGGAACGCATGAGAACACTACAGAATAAGAGCGGAGCATTTGAGAAAGTCGGCGAATGTCTCTACCGGTATTCAAACGGCGTTTATTATGGCCGAATCCGCGTCGAGGGCAAGGACATCAAGCGCAGTCTCAGAACGACAGATCGCGAATTTGCCAAGCGGAAGTTGGCAGCCTTCCGAGATGAGCACCGGCAGATTGATCGTTCACAGGGAAAGCTGACACTGGCCGAATTGTGCGACCGCTATCTGAAAACGGTTCAGCATCAGAAACCCAAAACCGTTGACCGGAAGACCTTCATCGTTGGCAGAATCAAGAACGACTGGCCGACCGGCAGATTGACGCAGGTCGGCAAGATCAAGCCGAGCGATGTCGATCTGTGGTTGTCGCGGTACCGTTTTGGCTCTGCATCGCGCAATTTGCATATTTCATGCGCCAAAGAGCTGTTCAACTTGGCAATGCGCGACCGCATCATTACTGCCTCGCCAGCGGCGCATCTGCGCTCTGCCAAGCGCGAAAAACCGATTCGATTGACCCCGACATTTGAGCAGTTCAAGGCAATCATCGCGGATGTTCGCGGCCAAGTGTTCAATGCGGACGCACAGGACAGCGCAGATTTTCTGGAATTTTTGGGCCTTGCGGGTTTAGGACAAGCCGAAGCAGGTTCGCTCAGGCCCGCCGATGTCGATTTTGCAGCCGGGCAGGTCATCACGTTTCGGCACAAAACGAGCACAGGCTTTACAATTCCAGTCTTTCCCCAAGTGCGCCCGCTACTGGAAAGATTATGCGAAGGGAAAATGCACGATGCGCGGGTGTTCAAGATTGCCAACGCCAAGAAGGCGCTGGCCGGAGCATGTCGCCGGTTAGGTTATCCGCCGTTCAGTCAACGCGCGTTGCGTCGCATGTTCATCACACGGGCGCTGGAATTGGGCATCGACGTGCAAACGATCGCACGATGGCAAGGCCACAGAGATGGAGGAAAGTTACTCCTAGATACTTACGCGCACATTGGCCCCGCGCACAGCAACAGAATGGCGCTGCTCATGGCCACCGATCAGCCGGAGAACGTGATTCCAATCACGACAGCAAACGAAAGATCGGCATGACGGACGCTGAATTTGAGAAGTTGGACGCAAAGGCGCGGCGCTTTCTCCAGCGCGGTCGCAACATTCCCTTCAAGTTGTCAGGCCGCCTTGTCGAGTGCAGGGATTGCGGACGCGCTCACCCGGAATATTACATGCTCAAGCGCAACCTTTGGTTACAGGCAGTGCCGACTGGTCGCGGTTGCCTTTGCCTTGAGTGCTTGGCGAAACGCTTAGGCCGTCCGCTCGTTGCTGAAGATTTTGGCGATCCGCCATGCGACTGGCTAACAGGCCAGCCCGTCAAGTTAGCAAAGCGTTTCGGGTGATCACGGCGCAAGCGTAACACGAAAAATTTCTCAAAAATATTCCTTGCAGGTTATCTTACACCTGCTACAACACATCTCACGTTGCATTGACTTGGCCGCCCGAGGCGTGTTAGGCCGGTGTAACTGTCGTGGCCGTGTCACGGCGCTCCGGTGGAGCTGAACTCGACGGTGTTTGGCGGGCTTCCGAGAAGTCCGAGAGGCACGAACGGGCAGAGCAGAAAAATTGAAACCCTGACGGCCTATTGGTTGTTTCGGGGACTGCTTTGAAAACAGTTTACCTATGGAGACGGACACATGCCAAAGACCAAATCTGCGCCTAGCGAAGCGAATCTTGCGCCTGGCGCCTACAAGTTAAAACCAGCCGCTGCCTACATCGGCGGTCTCTCGGTTCCCACAATGCACCGGCTCATCCAGCGCGGCCTATTGAAACCGTGCCGCGCAACTCGCCACCTGTTATTTTCTAAAAAGGAATTGGATCGCTTCCTTATGACGTAACAAAGAAAATTCGCCCGCTATCCGGCTAAGAATCGCGGGCGAAAAAGAACGATGCGATGCAACCATCCGATGAAATCCGCGAAAGGCAAATTGCAGACGCGCCGTTTTGCTGGTGCGAGAAAACGATCCTAGCGATGATCACCGAAACCTTTAGCGAATCTGATCAGGCAGCCAGCGCGCGCAGTCTCTATGTCGCACTGACTGAGCTAGCCAGTGACAGCGGCAGCGAAACATTTACCGCGAGGAAGGCGTTGATTGCTCATCGTGCCGGTCTCTCGATTAGCACAACCGAGCGGCTGTTAAAGGGCTTTGAGCAGCTAAACCTTGTTGCGATAACACGCAACCGTCTTGGCGCGTGGAAGCAGCCAAACACCTACACATTGCTCACGATGCGTAATGGTGACGCAACGTTGCGTATTGGACAACCTCGCTCCAATCCGGATAGGGTTAAAGAAACAGAAAAGAAACTTAAAGGAAAGGGTGCGATGTTTTCTCACAAAGCTTCGAAAACCCGCACTGTTTTTGTTCCGAAGGTTCGTTATCCCGAAACCGAATCTGAGATGTACGACACGCTGGAGCAACTCGGCATTTCAATCAATCCCGATTATGACGGCAACTTTTTTGAGCAGATGCAATCGTCCGACTGGACAATTAACGGCGAACCCGTTTGGGATTGGATCGCCGCTTATCAAGCCCGCTTGGAAGTAACGCTGCCACGATGACAACATTTTCAAAACCTCTTTTCGCGCTGCTCCGACCTTATGGTGAAATCACTATAAGGTCACCAATTTGCGCTGCTCCCGAATCATCCTGGCTCCAAGTCGCCGGTTTTGTTGTAAGATGCTTTGCCGGCGATAACGGGGGCAGCGCGCTTTTGCTGCCGGTGCGGTGTGGTGCGCGAAGAAATTTCGCGACGACGCTTGCGATAGCGTTCATGAATTACGCACGGCAGTCTGTAAAACCACACAACCCATAAGGAGAAAAAACCAAAATGAGCGAGACCGTGTTAGAAGAGAAGTTAAAACAAAACCTGGCCGACGAACTCAAACGCGAGGCTGAAAAAGCCAGGCGCGCGCCGATTGCGTTTAGAGTCGGTCCAAAAAGCACTTTGCGAGACGTTGCCGAGCAGATCGGGATAACCGCGCTCAAGCGCCTACAACACAATCGCGCTTATGCGTTAGACGCCCAGGCCAAGCTTGAATTGGCAGCGCTAGCTATAGCAAGCCAGAAGTCTAAAACGAACCTTGTTGACGTGCTCGGACACATCGCGGCCATCGTCCCCGGCTGGCTACAACAACGACCGGCTGAGGATGCCGGTACAATTCCGAAATTGCCAGTCGATCCGTGCACGGGTGAAAGAATCAGAAATCCATTCGAGCCGTTGCCGCGACCGCGTCGCGCGAAGCCGGGCGATCCTGATACCTACGACCATGCTTCGCAACACATCATTCGAGAAACAAATCCTCGTTTGGCCTCGTGGATGGAGCAAATTGCTCGGCACTCCGGTGTGACTATGCAAATGTTAGATCAACTGGAAGGAGAGCGACTCGAAGCCGCCGCGATTCGCGCAATTCCGTATTCAGACAGAGAGTATCAAGCCAATCTGCTTCGTCACGATTCCGGCGCAACCTTGACGCAAAAAAATTTGTGGACGCGAAGCGTTGAAAATCCGTTTCTGCTTCAAATGCACAGGGAAGAAGCCAAAGCGGCAAGCCCACGAGCAAACTTCGACAACCTGACCGTGCGCATGGCTCTTTACAAAAGGAGTCCCGAAGCGCGCGAGATACATAAGCAAGCCGCCGAAGTTTTGAAAGGCTGGCAACAAGAGGAAAAGGACGTGGCCGCATGACCTACGTAACCCTGCCAGCAAGCATGGAGATTAACGGAGTCACACACGTCCGCGAATGGCGCACCCACAACTATTGCGTGTTGCAAAACTACTCTGATGCACGCGCCACATCCAGTCAGCCTCTGCTAGACCGCACTCCGCAAATCGTGGGCGCAAATTTTTTCCACGTGTACCACATCATTCAACACAATCCCGGAGAGGAACTCGGCGAAGAAATCGGCACGTTCACCCACTTGCAGGCCGCCATCGATCTTGTGGAAAAACAGGAACAGTTCGCATGACCAAGCCGTCAACCGCTCTGGCGCTCACAGGCAACAACAAACCTCGCAAATACCACGGCTCTCGCGCGCGTACGCGTACAGGCCGCTGGCGCGCGCTCTTTCTCAAGGCGCTGGCTAAGACGCCTTCTGTCACGTTCGCAGCGAAGGCTGCCGGTGTTAATCGACGCACCGTTTACGCTCACCGCGAACAGGACTCAGACTTCGCGGCCAAGTGGGATGACGCGCTCAACCAAAGCCTCGACGTGTTAGAGCACGCGGTGTATCAGCGCGCGCTCAAGGATGACGCACAGCTTGCAATGTTTCTTCTCAAGGCGCATCGGCCATCGATCTATCGCGAGAGAATCGAGGCTGCCGTTGCTGGCGGAATCGTGTTGATTCCGAGCAAAAGCGAGGGCAGCGAATGAGCGCAACGGATAACGAATCCGGTGTTTCACCTGGGAAGCAGATTTCCGTTGCCGCCGTGTTGACATTATGAGGGCAGATTTTGATGATTGAGCACCGGATGAATGGAGCCATCCAACGCCTAAACGCTCGATAGCGGCCAGCCTGCGCACGGCGCGGGGCATCGTGGTGAGCACGAAAGACCGTGTTTTGCGGTACATGTTTAAGAGCACACTCTGCTACCTCACGAAGCGAAAACACAAGGTTGAGGAAATATGACCGCAGTTAAAGAGCGTAACGTGATCTGGACGCCGACTGAACGGCAGGCAGAGTTTTTGGCCGCACCGGAGCGCGAAGCTTGTTACGGCGGTGCGCTTGGCGGTGGCAAAAGCGATAGCTTGTTAGCGTGTGCACTCAGCCAAATCGAGAACGCGAAGCACAGAGCTATTTTCTTTCGTAAATCGTTTCCGCAACTGCGCAGTGCAATCGAGCGCTCGCATGAATTGTTTCGGCCTTTGGGCGGCAGTTATAACGTGCAAACATCCACATGGACTTTTCCGAGTGGCGCAAAAGTCGAGTTTGCGTTTCTCGATTCCGACTCGGACAAATGGCGATACGCAGGCCGATCTTTCAATTGCATTTTGTGGGACGAATTGTGCGAGTGGCCTAACGACAGCGCCTACGTGTATCTGCTCTCGCGATTGCGTACCACGAAGGGAAGCGGTCTGAGGCTTGAAGTCAGAAGCAGCGCAAACCCGTTAGGTGTCGGCGCATCATGGGTGCGAGCGAGGTTTAAGATTCCGGATGACGGATCAGCATCCGAGTGTGTAGATGAGGCGACCGGGTTTCACAGGCGATTCATTCCTGCCCGGCTTAGCGATAACCCGCACCTGCTAGGCACAGATTATGAACGGATGTTGCAAGCGTTGCCGAGTGCGCAGCGCAAAGCGTTGTTGGAAGGCCGATGGGATGCCGTGGCTGGCGCTGTGTTCGATGAATTCAGCCACGCCAAGCACGTATGCGAGCCTTTCCCGATTCCGATTTCATGGGATCTCTGGCGCGCGTGCGACCCAGGCTTTCGCGCGGAAACCGCAGTGCTCTGGTGTGCCTGGGACAAAGACATGACCGACACGGTCTACGTCATCCGGGAAATTCATCAAAAACAGTTAACGCCCGAAATGCTGGCCGAGAAAATTCGCGCGATCGACTTCTCGATCCCCATCGACCTCGGTTATGAAACGATTGCTAACGACGAACCGTTGAGCGGCATCATCGACAGCGCGGCCTTCAGCAACACGGGGATGGGATCAGTCGGAGACGAGCTCAACAAGCGCGGCGGTCGATGGAAGCCCGCTGAGAAGGGGCAAAATTCTCGAATCGGCGGCATTAACATGATCCACGAGCGGCTGGCAACGCGATCAGACGGCACTGTGGGCTTAAAGATTTTCAAGAATTGCACGAACCTGATCCACGAATTGCCGTCATTGACGTACGACCCGAACGGCGGCGAGGACATCGATCAGAACTGCGCGAGCGACCAT
>QHNF01000068.1:6507-9119 GCA_003218345.1 Verrucomicrobiota bacterium
GGCGCACGGATGATCAGCATGATCAGCATGAACGAAAGGAAGGTGACAAACATGCGAAGAAAAAAGCTGAAGGTAACGCCGATGACTAGCGACTTGCAGCACAGAGCGATGAAAGCATCCTCTAAGCCGCGAAGGCAGCCGTTGAAGCCGATCCGAATTGCTCAACATCGGTGAGAGAGCAACCACAATGGACCTGAACGACGCGCTGGCCGATTGGGACGGCGTTAACGGCCGTAACGGCAGCAACGGCGAGGTTTCGCTTAGCGATCTGGAAAGCATGTTTGCCGATTTGGGTTTGGAATTTCGTCATTTCCCCGATGCCGGGTGCGGCGCGCTGCATTGGCAAGCTGGCCGTTGCGTCGCGGATTTCGTCACACTTGAAGACGGCAGCGGTTACATGGTAGAACGCTTCGAGTTACTCGCCTGGTCTCAGACTGTCGAAGGTTTGATCGAGAAGCTGTCGGCGCGCTGACCGGGTGTTAGGATAGCGGGGCACCTGGTTGCGACGATTCTAGCGTCAACCTCGCGCGTCCGTTTGCCTCTCAAACGCCTTGATTCTCAGGGCGAACAATCTGGATTGCTGATGCACATCGCGGCGATGGAAAGCGTTTCGTTGTGCACGCGGAGGAAAAGCTCACGGCTTTTCTGGAACTGTAATCGGCGATTCGCGCTTTCTCGCCCGCGTTTAGGTGCACTCCCTGAACGCTGGCGACAGATCGAAGCGTTAGCTTTCGCCTTACACGAACACGGAACTCGCGACGGCGAAGCGATGAAAATTGATTCTCGACCGTTCCGCCGATGTTGGCTGTTATCGGTGGTCAAATGCAGGGTAGATCGTGCATCGTGCCTGCAACAAGGCGTACGACTAAAGTCCTATAGACTGCCTGACTATTGTTCGTACACTCTACACCATTAAATAGTTCTGAATCCGGCATAGGAGGCTTCTCCCGCGAGCTTCGTCTCGCTTTCAGACCTGCGGTCACCAAGGGTCAACCAGCGGGGAAAAGAAGAAAGTCCAAACATGTATCAGCCGATTCGGTTCAAAAATACGACAACTCTGCTCGCTTGTGCGATCCTGACAATTCTCTGTGCGAACATTTCTTTCGCGCAAGTCGACTACTCAACGTTGAACTACCCCGGTGGTGCCATGGGGAGTTCCACGTTTCTAACAGGGATACGCGGCGCCGGAGGAGAGAACGTTTACATAACGGGATTCTATGCTCTGGCGGGCGAGACGATTGGGCAGGGGCTTTTCTACCAGGGTCTCCTCGATGGCAGCGGCGACTGGACCCTCCTGAACTTTCCGAGTTCCCCCGGCGTCACCGTTACGAGCACGACGCTCTACGGGCCGGACGCCCTGTCTTCCAATAATGTGCGCCTGGTAGGCAGCTACAAGACACAAGAGACTGGGGATTTCGATCACGGTCTGCTCTACGAAGGACCGACCGACGGATCTGGCACTTGGCAGACGATCGACTTCCCCATAGCCGCCGCGACTCCATCACCATCCCCCGGGGAGCAGGTCCTTGACACGCTCGCGCACAGCACAATGGGCGGACTTGTCGTCGGCAACTTTGATACGAACCTTTCGACGGGCAGGGCCTTCGTTTACGACATCGACAACAACTCCTGGGTGGAGCTGGTAAAACCGGGAGCGGTAAGCATTACCGCCTACGGAATCTGGTATAACGGCGAGACGCAATACACCATCGCCGGCGGCTACAGTGACGCAAATATCCAGGGAATCGACCATGGCTACCTGGTGGACTGGGACTCGGCGACACAAACGGCTTCGGACTGGACGTCCTACGACTATAAGAACCGCCACCGCATCGGCGTCGACATCTCGCATTTCAACGGCATTACGAGCGACAAGCACGACGGCTTCTACCTAACAGGCGTCTGGGTCGGTGTGATCCCGCCCAATGCAGGGGCGTTTTTCGCGCATGTCCCTCGCATGCCCCACCGCGCATTTGGCGACGCGCGGTGGACAGAAATTGCCTACCCCTCTTCCCCAGGACTCACCGTTGACGGCACGTCGGGAAACACGGTCTTCGAAAACAATGTGCTTGGCATATACACTACAACGGAAGGTGGCTCAGTCGCCAACGGTTACGTCGCGACTGTGCGAGGCCATCGCTAGCTGCCGCTGACATGCTTGCCGCATCATTTGCCGTCTGACAATCAAACACGGTCGCCTGCGAGCCCGCTAGAACGCTCGGAGTCCCTCAGCCGCTGCTTGACCCGGCCCCGGGTCTTAGACGCAATCCTGCGCCAACGTCGTGCGGCGGCGGGCATCACGAATCGAGAGACACAGGGCCAAGTTTAACACAACAACGCGGCGGCATGTTGCTTGTTACACTCTTTATTACACTCGCGGATTTGTTTAAGCGCATGTCAGATAACGTGAGATAGACCGCACTTGTTGGTTTCACCTATGGTTGAGCACTTACGACCATTTGTGATAACATGAGAGAGTCTTACACAGACTCGGTGTAAACGAGATGCTCTACCACTGAGCTAACCGCCCGCCTCCGCCAAGGCTACGGCGTGGCAAGCCCGTTTCAAGGCAGGTGATAAGTGATTAGTGAACGGTGATCAGTCAAGCAAAG
>QHNF01000069.1:0-5825 GCA_003218345.1 Verrucomicrobiota bacterium
TTTTTGGTTACTTCTTTTTGTCTTCGTCCACGACTTCGAATTCCGCGTCGACGACGTCGCCTTCACCGCCGCGTTTACCGGCGTCTTTTTCGCCGCCGGATTGCGCACCGGCTTCCGGTCCGGGCTGGGGACCGGCTTGCGCGCCTGCCGCTGATGCTTGTTTGTAAAGCTCGGCGCTGACCTCCTGAAACTTATTCTGGAGATCATCGTACGTCCGCTTCATCGCGTCGGTGTCGTTGCGATTAATTGCGTCACGAACGGCAGCGATGGCATCCTCGACCTGCTTCTTCTTGTCGCCGGAAATCTTGTCGCCGAGCTCAGTCAACTGCTTCTCGCATTGGTACGCGAGCATGTCGGCGTTGTTCTTGATCTCGATCGCTTCCTTGGCTTTTTTATCCTCTTCGGCGTGCGTTTCGGCTTCACGCTGCATCTTCTCGACTTCCTCTTTCGAAAGTCCAGAGCTGCCCGTGATGGAAATCTTCTGCTCCTTGCCCGTCCCGAGATCTTTCGCCGAGACGTGCAGAATGCCGTTCGCGTCAATGTCGAAGGTAACTTCGATTTGGGGAACACCGCGCGGCGCCGGCGGGATTCCATCGAGATGGAAGGTGCCGAGATTTTTGTTGTCGCGTGAAAGCGGTCGCTCGCCTTGCAACACCTTGATCTCTACGCCTGGCTGATTGTCGCTGTAAGTCGAGAAGATCTGTGATTTCCGAGTCGGAATAGTAGTGTTGCGCGGGATCATCGGCGTAGCTACGCCCCCCGCGGTTTCAATCGCGAGCGTCAACGGAGTCACGTCGAGAAGGAGAACGTCTTTGACTTCTCCCTTAAGCACGCCGCCCTGAATGGCCGCGCCCACCGCAACGACTTCGTCCGGATTCACACCTTTGTGCGGCTCTTTGCCGATGAGTTTGCGCGCAGTTTCAACTACTTTCGGCATGCGCGTCATTCCACCGACGAGCACCAGCTCGTTCACGTCACGCTCTGAAATCTTCGCATCGGCCAAGCATGCCTTCACTGGCGGAACCGTCCGCTGAATCAGATCATCGGTAAGTTGCTCGAGCTTTGCCCGGGTCAGCTTTTTCTGAATGTGCTTGGGACCACTCGCATCCGCCGTGATGAACGGCAGATTGATTTCGTACTCCTGCGAGCTCGAAAGCGCGATCTTCGCTTTCTCAGCTTCTTCCTTGATTCGCTGGATCGCGTCGGGCTGCTTGGCCAGGTCAATGCCGCTATCCTTCTTAAATTCACTGACGACCCAATCCATAATTTTCGCATCCCAGTCGTCACCGCCGAGGTGCGTATCGCCATTGGTCGCTTTGACTTCGAAAACGCCATCGCCAATTTCGAGAACCGAAATATCGAACGTGCCACCGCCCAAATCGTAAACCGCAATCTCCTCGTCTTTTTTCTTATCGAGACCATACGCGAGCGAGGCGGCCGTGGGCTCGTTGATGATGCGCAACACTTCGAGACCAGCGATCTTGCCTGCGTCCTTAGTGGCGTTGCGCTGCGAATCGTTGAAATACGCCGGGACGGTGATGACTACCTGCGTGATTTTTTCGCCGAGCTTCGCTTCCGCGTCGGCTTTCATCTTCGACAAGATCATCGCTGAAATTTCCGGAGGCGAAAACGTTTTGCGCTGACCGTTCACTTCGACCTGCACGTGCGCATCGCCGTTGGCAGCCTTCACGATTTTGTACGGAACGCGATGTTCTTCTTCGTGGACCTCGTCAAACTTGCGGCCCATGAAACGCTTGATGGAGAAAATGGTGTTTTGCGCATTGGTCACGGCCTGACGCTTCGCGGCTTGGCCGACTAACCGCTCGCCGGTTTTCGTAAACGCAACGATCGAAGGCGTGGTGCGCGCACCTTCACTGTTTTCCAAAACTACCGGGTCGCCACCCTCCATCACGGCCATGCAGGAGTTAGTGGTTCCCAGATCGATACCTAAAACTTTAGCCATAAAATTAAAAATCCTTTCCGGTCGAGAATTCGACCCAAGGAGTCTTAAGCAAGACCCGAGCCACCTTGAATGTAGCAATGTAAGTAGCTGCTTGGGAGTCGGTAACGCTTTACGACTACGAGATCGGGCAGGTTGAGGTGAGACAAATGAGCTCGATTTACGGACTCGCGGCGAGCAACCATGCGCCAATGCGGCACGCGTCATCTGGGAAACGCAGGCTTCGGAATTCGCGACTCCGGTCGGTGGCCTGTCTGCCGAGACAGGCTGGAAGCAGCTGGAAGCAGCTGGGAGCCCGTCCTCCCAAGTCTGCCGCTACTACGCACTAACTTAGATACGTTGCGATTCTCTGTACGATTGACGGATTGCCGCGGGCTTGATAAACGCTGGTGCGCGAACCGCTGCATTTGCCAGCCATGGCCAAAGAGACTTCATCGGGAAATTCCTCGCTGCCATTGCACGAGGTGCTCGAAGCTGAGTTCGTCGCTTTGCATGGAGAACTGCCCGCCAACTATCCGAGTTCAGCCGAGCCGGAAACGCGGCTAAGAGAACTGTGGGCCGCTATTCACGGACTAAAAGAAAAGCGTTCGGCGCTGTGCATGTCGGGTGGTGGTCTTCGCAGCGCCACCTTTGGGCTTGGTATTTTACAGGGCCTGGCGCGCTGCGGCTTGCTAGATAAGTTTGACTACCTCTCTACTGTCTCGGGCGGTGGATACATCGGCAGCTGGCTGAGCGCGTGGAGTAAGAATGATACAAACGGGATTCGCGGCGTAGTCGCGGAATTGAAACGCCAGCCGGTGTCCACTCTGAATCCGGAGCCCCGACCGATCCGCCATCTCCGGGAATTCAGCAATTATCTGGCGCCGAAAACTGGACTCACCTCGGTAGATTTTTGGACGCTGATCACCACCTTCCTCCGCAATATGTTCTTGAACTGGCTGGTGCTGATCTCGTGGCTGGCAGCCGCGATGACAGTTCCCAGGCTGTATCTGGCAGCCATTAGCTTGCAGCCGAACTGGGGAACCGATCCGAACATAGCCGCCCACGTTACCCGTAGCTGGGACTCGGGGCTGAACATTCTAGTGGCGACCGCTTTTGCGTTGATCGCGGCAGCGATGGCCTATGCGGTTATTGATGTGCCATCCACGGGCAACGCGCGATTACCGCAGCGCCGTTTTCTGAAGTACCGTCAGCTTCCACTGCTTCTCGCGTCGCTTATCCTAGCGGCTTGGTGGGCTCTGTTTTGGAACATTCACTGGGGTGAGCCGTTTCCAGCCGACGAATGGTTGCTCAAATTTGTCGTTTTTTTCGTCGCGAGCTACTTCTCAGGCGGATTACTTGCGGTGGTGATATTTGCTCTTCGCAGGGCCAAGAAAAAGGCGCGACCCGGTCGCTTCACCGATTCGCTCTGGCGACTCGGTACGATCTTTGCCATAAGCGCGCTCGCCGGGTTTTGCCTGTGGGTAATGGCGACCGGAATGTTTTTGGCCCCTTCAAAAATTGAATTCAGACTAAAGCGCGATTGCGAGGCGACCCAGATTTTGGGCGGACAGAAAGCGATAATCCCAGCTGGGACCCAGCGCGTCATCATTGACGGACCAGCTCCTAGCCGCGGGAATGAATTTAAGATTACGCTAACACGCGATTGCGAGGCCATCCAGGTTGCGACTCAAAAGGAAATGCGGATCCCAGCTGGTAGCCAGGCTTGGATTACGGAAAAAGATCTTGATGCGTTAGAACGGATGCGCGTGCCCTTACCAGCGCAACACGCTCTGAATTACGTTTGCTTCGCGCCGGCCCTCATTTTGGCGGTATTGCTGCTCGTCAATTTTCTCTTCAGCGGTTTGGCAAGCTGGGTGACCGAAGACGAAGACCGCGAATGGTGGGGGCGATCGGCAGCCTGGATTTTAATCACGATCGTTTGCTGGATCGTAGTTAACGCAATCGTTCTTTGGGGTGCGCAGGTAATCACGGCCACCACTACGGGAAACCAGCTCGACGTTTTTCTCGGACAAGTGCACGCGAGCACAGAGGCGAAGGGCCTCCTCGGTGCCTTTGGTGGAGTGACCGCCATTGCTGGCGCATTGCTGGCTATTCGATCAAAGCTGAGCAACACGTTTGGTCAGAAAGCAGGTTTCCAGTTCCTGCTGGTCGCGGTGGCGATCGTTTTCTTCGTGCTCCTATCGCTTGTCATCTCGTGGCTTCTTCTGCTGCTAGGCTCATTGCATTGGTTGCAAAACCCGAACGACTGGCTCCGTCAGCTCTTTGTTGTTTGTTTTCTTACCGGCGCCACGCTGCTTTTCGGACTGGTGATGGGTTTTTTCATCAACGCAAACAAGTTTTCTCTGCACGCAAGTTATCGTAATCGACTGATCCGCGCATTTCTTGCCGCGTCGCGCGTAACACGCAGGCCACATTTGTTTACAGGGTTTGATCCAGAGGATAACATCGCGCTCCACGAGTTATCTTCCGAAAAGCCGCTTCATGTTCTCAACGGCACACTTAACCTTGTTAAAGGCGAGCAGTTGGCTTGGCAGGAGCGAAGGGCCGAGTCTTTTACAATGAGCCGTCTGCACTGCGGTTCTCTTCAGGTTGGTTATAGGCCGTCGGACAAATACGGCAACGAGATCACACTGGGCACCGCGCTCGCTATCTCAGGCGCGGCGGCAAATCCCAGTATGGGATACCATTCCTCGCCAGTGCTCGGTCTTTTGATGACGCTGTTTAACGTGCGTCTGGGATGGTGGCTGGGCAATCCCGGATCGCCAGGCGGCAGCACATGGCAACGCTCAGGTCCTCGATATTCGGTGGGACCGCTCTTCTCTGAGGCAGCAGGCAATACCACCGACCGCTACAAGTACGTTAATCTTTCCGATGGCGGGCACTTCGAAAACCTCGGCCTTTACCAGATGGTGCTGCGCCGCTGTCATTACGTTGTGGTCAGTGATGGAGGCGAGGACCCCGAATGTTCCTTCGCCGATCTAGGCGAAGCGGTGCGCAAGATTCGCATCGATTTTGGAATCCCGATCGAGTTCGGTCCAATGAGTATTTATCCGCGCAGTGCACTCGAAACGCTCAAGACTTCAGGTCACAACTGCGCGATCGGGCGCATTCGCTATTCAATGGTGGACGGGGCCGGTGCCCCGGATGGCGTTCTTGTTTATATCAAACCAGCGTGTTACGGCGACGAGCCGCGCGACATCTATGAATATTTCAAGAGGAACGAAACCTTCCCGCACGAGAGTACGAGCGATCAGTTTTTCTCAGAATCGCAGTTCGAGAGCTACCGGATGCTTGGGGTATACACTATGGAGAAACTTTGCACAGATTGTGGCGGCGATTTTCGTTCTTTCATTCGTGGTATTCTAAAGCGCCACCTGGAGATGGAGGCACCCGGTTGGCTGGCAGAATCGCTCGACGGATCCGAAAATAAATAGGCCGAAGCTATTTGGCCGCGACCCAACAATTCCTATAGCGAAAATGGATGACCGGCGGTTCGCCCTTTGCACCCTGCGAAATCCGCCGGTCAACCAACCGAAGATCGACAACTAATCTGCCAGTGTCATCGCAATCAGCGCGAGAAGCTTGGATCAGCGTGCGTCTGCGTATCCGTGGGCGCGCTCGTAAGCGCGAATTGCCCGACGCGTTTGCGGTCCCATGACTCCATCCACGGAGCCATTGTAATAGCCGGCGCGGGCGAGTCGGCGTTGCAACTCGGCCACCCTTGATCGGGTGCCGGATCCGTAGCCATATCCAGGCTGGCCTTGGTTGTAGTTATTTCCGTAGCCACCGTATCCGTAACCGCCGCCATACCCATAGCCTCCATCATATCCATAGCCGCCACCATATCCGTAACCGCCGTAAG
>QHNF01000069.1:6020-12336 GCA_003218345.1 Verrucomicrobiota bacterium
ACGCTGGCCACTCCAGTTGCGCCCACTCCATGTGCCTCCTCCGCCAGGACTGAAGGTCTGGCCTCGGCCCATTGGCATCGAACCGAAGTGCCCGCCGCCGCGCGGCGCTCCCGTGGCCAGTGACGCACTCAATACAACCGCGGCAACACTGCTAATCCAAAATATACGTTTTGAGTTCATAATTTTTCTGCTTGCAATATACAAACCCCGGCCATCAGCGAAAGTTTCGATTTACCGTGGCAAGGAATAAATGAGACCGGCGGTTCCGCTCCCTTTTCACCCTGCGAAATCCGCCGGTCAAATCAACCGAGACTCGATGCTCAAGTCTCGGATTAAGCGAGGCCCATTCGGGCCAGAAGCCGTGGACTGATCGTGCCGTCCACGACAAGGTTGTGCGTGTCTTCATACGCGCTTATCGCTGCACGGGTTCGCGGTCCCATGATTCCGTCGATCACGCCATGATAGTAGCCCAGTTCCCCGAGGCGACGCTGCACCTGTGCAACCAGTGAGGCGTAGCCATACGCTGGCTCGCTGTAATAGGAGTAAGCGTAGGGATAACCCTCATACGTACGAGTACGAATACGGGTCCCCATAGTATGAATACGGCCAGTACGAATAGCCGTAAGATGGGTAGCCGAATCCGCCGCTATAATAATAGCGATTGCCGCCGTAATACCGATTGCCACCGTAGTAGCGACTCCCACCATAGTAGCGGGTACCGGCAGAATATCGGGTTCCGCCAAGTCGCGAATTGCTGGCGTAACGATGCGTCGGCATCGCCTGTGCGCTTCGTGTGGCCATTTGTTTGGGGTCTCGACTTCAAGGTAATTACCGATTTCTTTTGTTGCTCGCCGAGCGCAGGCGACGCGATCAACGCCGCTGCGGCAAGGCAGCTCATGAGAACTAAACGTTTCGTTTTCACGATGTACTTCCTCCTTTTCGATGGAACTCATCTCACAACCGCTGTGACCATCCTGTTCGGCCTCCCGCTCACCGAACCGGTTCGGAACGGTGCGCACATTCGCATGATGGCTGCCAGTGCTGGGTGCAAAAACACCTCTTGTGAAATAGCTCCAGTAATTAACAAACTGGGAACGGACCGGAGTTTCGCAGCGATTCATGCTGGTCAGTATGCCGCCGCCGTGATTATTATGTCGGCGAACGAAATATGAGGCGCGCTGCGATCTTTACGTTGTCGATGTTCGCGTGGCAATCGCTTCATGCTGCGCCGTCGGCGCGCAGCGTAAGTCCCTCGCGCCAATTCATTATTTACGGTGCCGATGCGGCGCTCCGAGGCGCAGTCTCCGAGCTTGTAGAACAGACAAAGGCCAATCTTCTCGCGGTGCTGCAGCAGCGCGACAATTGGAAGGCGCCTGTTTTGGTGAATTTACAACCGCAGCAGGTAAATCTACCCGAGGTTCCGCCGGCTGCATTACGATTTAGTCAGACCGGTTTTGGCGTGAAGCTGCAGCTCGACCTGATGATTTCCCAAAACCTCGACGCTTCATTAGTGGAGCGGGAATTGCTGCGCGCGATTTTGCTGGAGATGATTTATCGGAATGAACCGCACATCGTTCCCGGTACGGCATACGTTGAGCCGCCCGATTGGCTGGTTGATGGCTTGCTTGCATTTGCGCCTGGGCGCGATCGCAGGGCGCTGATCGAGGCGCTTTCAACCGCAGATAAGGCAATACCGCTGGAAGAATTTCTCCACCAACGCTCTGGAGTTCTCGATTCCGCCGGCCGCGTGCTTCACAGCGCATATTCTCTTGCCCTTCTGCAATTGCTTATCGATGGAATGGATGGCCCCGCCCGTTTGACGCGGTACATCGGCAATTTATCGCGTGCCTCAAACGATTCGCTCGTGGATTTGAAGGCGCAGTTTCCGTTATTGGTGGGACAGACGGAGGAACGCTGGCATTTGGCCATCACTCGACTAAGCAGCTTGCACAGATACCAGTTGCTCACGTTTGCCCAAAGCGAGCAGCGCCTTGGTGAATTATTGCTGGTGAAGCTTTCAGACGTCAATAAGCCGGTCAAAGTGATCAGACTTAACGAACTCACGCAGCATAAGACTTCCAAAAATGAGAAGATGGCGCTCAGTCAATTGAGCCACGATTTACTCTTGTTTGCTGTTCAGGCGAATCCAGCTTTGCGGCCGGTCGTGCGCGAATACCAGCAAATCGCAACGCTGCTTGCCCGAGACAGGCGAAGAGGAATCGCCAAGCGCCTGGTGCGATTGGACGATACTCGGGAAAAACTCACCGCTCGGATGCGCGATATCGATGATTACATGAACTGGTTCGAAGCGACGCAAATGACGCATGGCAGCGGCAATTTCACCGAGTATCTCAAGGCGGCGTATCAATCGCAGCCTTTAGCTCCAAGGCGGCGCGATCCACTTTCTACTTATCTTGATGCGCTGGAGGATCAGTTCCGAGATTGAAGCAATGCGAACAGAAGGTAACAAACGCGACGAAGGTTTTCTGAAGAACAGATCACATTTGTTTTGCTTTATTAACTTCTGCTTAACACTTCTCTTGGACAGTTGCCGCCAGCCAGTTTCCTGAGTATTGTTAAAAGCGCGTCAAAAACGCGCCTTTTTTCGTTCCCATGCAAAAGATTGGATTCGCCGAAGCTCTCGATTCGATTGTGGCCAGCGACCCGCGCTACCAGCGGGATGCATATGTCTTTCTGCGCGACGCGCTCGATTTCACGACTAAACAGCAGAAAAAAATTAAGGGCGCCAGCGTGCGTCATGTGAGTGGGCCGGAATTGCTCGAAGGAGTGCGGCAGTACGCCCTGAAGGAATTTGGACCAATGGTGATGACGGTCTTCGACAACTGGGGCATTCATTCATGTGAGGACGTTGGAAACATGGTTTTTAACCTGATCGGCGCCGGAATATTCGGGAAAACCGAGGAGGACGCGATCGAGGATTTCAAGAACGTCTACGATTTTGAAGAGGCATTTGTGAAACCGTTTGCCCCGGCAAAATCAGCACCGGCGAAAGCGTCTACGGAAATGCCGATGCCGAGGGCCGCTACGTCCAGCAAGTAATCGCTGGGATCGACGCCCTCCAATCTAAACAATGTATCGCGTGCCGGTGGCGAAATTTCTCTACGCAGGTTTATTATTGAGCATGGTCAATTTGAAAGCTGCTCCAGCCGACAGTTCGCCGGTGATCACGTTCCCGCCGAGCTCGGCGCAAAAATGGGTGCTGCCAAACGGACTCACGATTGTCGTGCAGGAAGATCACAGCGCGCCGGTAGCAAGTGTGCAGGCATGGTGCGCCACCGGGAGCATCGACGAAGACACACATCTGGGAGCGGGCTTGTCCCACATTCTGGAACACATGCTTTTCAAGGGAACAAAGATCCGATCGAAGAACAAGATTGCGCAAGGGATTCAAGATGTGGGCGGTTACGTCAACGCTTATACGTCGTTTGATCGCACTGTTTTTTGGATCGACGTGCCCAAAGATGGTGTGGCCACTGCACTCGATATCCTGGCAGACGCGATGGTGAATTCGACTCTGCCGCCCGAGGAATACGTGAAGGAACAGGAAGTGATCCGGCGCGAATTCGCCATGGGCATGGACGACCCGGATCGAGTGGCCGGGCTACTTCTTTTTGCGACGGCGTATCAGCGCCATCCCTACCGCTTCCCGGTAATCGGCGACATCGAAATCTACAATCAGCTGACCCAAGAGCAGGTGATGCAGTATTATAAAACGCGCTACGTCCCGAATAACCTCACGTTCATCGTCGTTGGAGATGTCGATGCGCAAAAAGTGCAGCGACAGCTCGCGGAAGTGTTCAAGCCCTACCCCGAGAAGTCACTTAAGCCAGTATTTATTCCCGCGGAACCGCCGCAGCTTGGCCGGCGTGAGGTACACCAGGAATTTGCCACCGAGCTGACTCATCTCTCGCTTGCCTGGCACATTCCGGAAGTCACGAATCCTGATGTTCCCGCGCTCGATCTTCTCTCGACCATCCTTGGCGACGGGCGCAGTTCGCGCTTGTATCATCGCGTGCGTGAAGATGCTGGTTTGGCGTTCAACATATCGGCGTTCTCGTACACGCCGGGCGATCCAGGTCTATTTGGCATTGATGCCACTGTCGATCCAAAGAAACGCGAAGCGGCTGAGCAATTGGTCCTGCGAATAGTCGAGGAGGTCAAACAGGCGGGTGTCACGAGGGAGGAGTTGACAAAGGCAAAGAAAATTACGCTTAGTCATCATCTCGGTGCGCTCACCACGATGCGCGGCGAGGCTTCAGACATCGGCTCGAACTGGCTGCTTACGCGCAATCTTAATTTCAGCCGGGACTATCTGGATGCTGTCCAGAAGGTGACGCTCGATGACATTAAACGCATCGCCGCAAATTACCTGACCGAGCACAACCTGACGGTCATCTCGCTAAATCCAAAGGGATCGCTCGGCGCCAAAGTGGAGGGCCCGAAGGTCGCGGCGGCGGCTGAGATTCAGATTTTCGAGCTATCGAATGGGCTGCGTCTCCTTGTGCGCGAAGATCCGCGGCTGCCACTGGTGGCGATTGGCGCTGTTTTTCGCGGGGGCCTTCTCGCGGAGACTCCGCAGGACAACGGCATCACGCATTTGATGGCAAAAGTGTTGTTGAAAGGAACTAAAACGCGCACCGCGGAGCAAATCGCCAACGAGATCGAGGCAGTTGGCGGCTCCATTTCGAGCGATGCAGGCAACAATAGCTTCAATGTTTCGGTCGATGTCACGAAGCCCGATCTGAAGCTGGGCGTCGAGTTGTTCTCGGACGTGTTGCTCAACGCCACCATGCCGGAAAAAGCGATCGCGCGCGAAAAAGAAGTCCAGATCGCTGGGATCCAGCAGGAAGAAGAGCAGTTGACGGCGGTTGCGCGTAACATCATGCGGCAGGCGCTTTTCCCGCAACATCCTTATGCCCTGCGCGCAAACGGTACGGTTGAATCCGTTCAGGGTCTCACGCAAAAAGATCTACTCGCATTTCGCGACCGTTACTTGGTCGCGAAAAACGGCGTCATCTTCGTTTTTGGAGACGTTAAAGCGGCTGACGTAAAACAGCTTTTCGAGCAAGGGCTTGGCAGAATGAAACCGGGCACGCTTGCACTGACAGACGCCAAGCCTTCCGTGCCCCTTGGCAAGCCAGAAACCGTGGAAAGCCGGAAGGACAAGGCGCAAAGCGTGATCATGGTCGGGTTTCGCGGCGTGAGCGTGTCGAACCCCGACCGATACGCGCTGGAGTTAATCGACGAAGCGAGCAGCGATCTCGGCTCGCGGTTTTTCATTCGTATTCGGGAGCAGATGGGGCTGGCCTACTATGTGGGCGCAAGCCAGATGCAAGGCTTGGTGCCCGGCCTTTTCGCATTTTATTTGGGCACTGATCCACAGAAAATCGAGCCGGTGAAAACCGCTTTGCTCGATGAAATTCACAAGCTTGCCAACGAAGGTCTTACGAACGAGGAACTGGCGCGAGCGAAAAAGAAATTGATTGGGCAACAAGAGATCGCGAATCAAAGCAATGACGCTTTCGGTTATCATTGCGCGCTCGACGAGCTCTACGGACTCGGCTTCGATTATTACAAACGACTCGAACAGGATGTTAATGCGGTGACGCTAGGCGATATCAAAACCGTGGCCGCGAAATATTTTCGCGATCAACCGTATGTTTTGGCCACGGTGCGACCGCCGGAAAGTTCCGCAGCCGCGAAACAGAAATGACCCATGGCTGAAGTCCAAAAAACCACGCAAAGCGGCGAGCTATCACAGCGCTTCATTGAATTTGTTATGATGCACGCGCAGAACGCCGCGCTCTTTCTTGGTCAAATTCCAAATCCAAAAACTGGCCAGGGCGAAGTGAACCTGGATTTAGCCAGGATGTTCATCGATCAACTGGCCATGATTCAGGAAAAAACGCGTGGAAACCTGACGAACGAAGAGGCGACCGTGTTGCGCAACGCTCTTTCCAATTTGCAAATGGCGTATGTGGAAGTCGCGCGGGAAACTCCCAAAGCCGCCGCGCAGCCGCAACCGGAGCAATCCGCGCCGGCACCTACACCCGAGGAACAACCGTCAGTAGGCACGCCCGAGCCATCAGCGCCGATTAGTTCGACCGAATCCGAGACGGAATCGAAGAAAAAATTCACAAAAAGCTACGGGCCGTAATCGCTAATCCACTTTGCGTGTCATCCCGAGCGCAGCGAGGGACCTCACACAGAGTGTGCCATGTCAATTACCGGAGCGTGTTCAAAGCCGTCGTTGCGAGATCTAACGCCTTATGTAGGTGGATTGACCACGTAAGAA
>QHNF01000466.1 GCA_003218345.1 Verrucomicrobiota bacterium
CATTCCCGGCGTCTCAGCGTCGATGCGGCCTTGCGAATCGAGGATCCTGATCCAATAAGGAGCATGCTCGCCAGCGCGACGCGTTTTCAATTCTTCGGCAAAAATGTTTGGTCCGCTCTCGTTGAAGTCTGCGCTTAAAGCGGCGGCCTTGTCGGTCAATACAGCGTTGTCTTCGGCGAACGCGTGTCGGACAACGATCCAGTAAAACACGCCGAGTCCGCAGGCGAGCAAAAGGGCAGCGGCCAGCGTAAAAAGCACGATGAGCTGGGAGGCGATGGAACGAGGCTCAGTGCGCCTTGAGGACATAACCGACGCCGCGGATGGTATGGACCAGTTTGGTCTTGAACGGATCGTCAACCTTCGCCCGCAAGCGGCGCACCACCACGTCGACGACATTGGTATCGGTTTTGAATCCGATGTCCCAGACGTGTTCCGCAATTTCAGCGCGCGATACAACTTCGCCGGCCGAGCGAACCAGATGAACGAGGAGAAGAAACTCCTTGGGCGTGAGATTGAGCGGCACGCCAGAACGAACCGCCTTGTGCCTTCTCATATCAATTTCCAAATCATCGACGCGCAAACGTTCTGTCTGTCGCTCGGGAGCGCGCCGCAATACCGAGCGCACGCGGGCTAGCAACTCCGAAAACGCGAACGGCTTGATCAGATAATCGTCCGCGCCCAACTCGAGCCCTTTCACACGGTCGCGCACACTGTCGCGCGCGGTGAGAAAAAGAATGGGCGTACGAACCCCGTCGCGCCGCAGTTCCGCGACCAACTCCCAGCCGTCTTTGTTTGGCAGCATGATATCGACGATAAGAAGATCGAACTTAGTCGCGCGCGCACGCGCCAGACCCGTTTCGCCATCGCGCGCAAGGTCGACAGCGAACCCAGCTTCGCGCAGGCCTTTTGCCAGGAAAGCCGCTGTCTTCTTTTCGTCCTCGATAACCAGAACGCGCATCAGTCGAATAGGTCACATGAGACTTATGGGACCTATGCGCCCGAGCCGTCCCGCTCCGGTGGGAGGGCAATCACCAGCCCGGCAAGCAGAAATGTAATCGCCGCTGAGAACAAGCAGTAGCGGCAGTACGCGTGCAGCAGGAAGGCCTGCACGTACAGCAGCCAGAGCGTAGCGAGAAACATCGCGCCGATGATCGGAATTAGAAGCACTCGGGCCCGCACGTAGCCGAACGCCGCGAATGTAGCGAAGGTAAATACGCTGAAGTAAGCCAGCGTGCCGAACAGAGCCACTGGAATTCCGCCCACCCGCGCATACGAACTGCCCAGTACTCGGAAACAATCTGGCGATCCTCCGCAGCCGAGCGTCTCGCCAGTTAACGCCTGCACAGCCAGATACGTTGCATCCGCCAACCCGACGAGCGAAACGATCGCGGCGACTGTATAAAGAATGTTCCGAAATCGCGATACCGTCATTTGGTTGCGGCCTTTTCTTTTAGCGCCGCATCGACCATAGCCCGCAGGCCCTCTGGCGTTCTGTCATTTGGGCCCAACGAGCGATTATTGAGAAAAACTGTCGGAGTCCTGTCCACCCCGACGGAATGACCCCGTTCCCGATCTGCATCGACTCGTGCTTTGGCTTTTTCGCCGTCTATGTCCTTTCGGAACTGATCGAGATCGAGCCCGATCATTCCCGCGTAGGACTCGAACACTTGGCGGACGTTGTCGGTTTTGCTCCAGACCACTTGCTCTCGATAAAGAACATCGTGCATCTCCCAAAAATGCCCTTGCAGACCGGCGGCTTCCGCAGCCAGGGCGGCATCGCGCGCGTGCTGATGGTTCTGGAGCGGAAAATTGCGAAAGACAATGCGCAAATGCGGATCATACTCTTTCACGAGCGCGTCAGCAAAACCTGCGAAATTGCCGCAGGGCGGGCACTGAAAATCGCCGAACTCTTCCAGCGTCACCGGCGCACCCGGGTTGCCGCGAATGTGCATCGATTCGGTATCGTTTTTTCCAGGGAGCACCTTGTCTTCGGGGATAGTGAGGAGTTGCGGACGCTTTGCCCGATAGAGCATCGCTCCGCTGCCGAGCGTGGCCAACGCGACCACACCAA
>QHNF01000108.1 GCA_003218345.1 Verrucomicrobiota bacterium
TTATTTTTCGTACTCCTGCTCCTGATCGTGATCGTGCTCGACATTCCTCGATTAAGATCATGAGCACGAGTTGATATTGATGGGGATCGGTTATGAGTGAAAAACCGGGAGCTAACATCGGCATCATGCGCGGCGACATCACAGCGCTCGATGTGGCTGCGATTGTGAATGCGGCGAATACAACACTTCTTGGAGGTGGCGGAGTCGATGGTGCGATTCATCGCGCCGCCGGACCCGACTTGCTTGCAGAATGTCGAACCCTTGGTGGTTGTAAGCCCGGCCAGGCCAAGTTGACGCGCGGATATCGTTTGGCGGCGCGCTTCGTGATTCACACAGTCGGACCGGTTTGGACCGGGGGAGAGCGCGGCGAAGCGCAGACGTTGGCGAATTGTTACCGCAACTCATTGCAACTCGCGGTTAAAAATGGAATCAAGACGATAGCGTTTCCGGCGATCAGTTGCGGCGCCTATGGCTATCCGATTAGAGAAGCGACGCAGATCGCTGTAGAGACCACGCGAGATTACCTCGCAACCGAGGACAGGATCGACAAAGTGATCTTCGTCGTCGCAAATGACGAAATCCTTCGGGCCTATCGGCTATTGCTGTAGCCGCTTCGCTCTAACCGGGGCGTCGACGCTCTCACGTAATGCCGCTACAAAAATCACATTCCGCTGCGAATACCGCGGTCGGGATCGCGCGGAGCAACATCGTGGCTCAGCTTGGCCCAGGCTGCATGTACTGCGTGGCGAGCATGGTCCCAGGGCAGCGCGGCACCCGGCTGGCTCCGTTGATAATCGAGCGCCAGCTCGTTTTCGATCTCTTGGTAAGGCCTTCCCGGATATTTGTGGAAACCTTCGTAACCAGTACGATAGGCTGCCGCGTAATCCTCGTACGGGCGCCCCTTTTCCGCATACGACTGGTTTGCGTGGTGTTCACGCCAATAGTTTTCTTCTTCAGTTGTTGGATTCATAGCATCTGCCCTCCGCCTTACACTGGTTTCGTGGATCGACGCTCCAGCGGACGTGAAGAGAACAAACAGCAAGAGCTTTCGCGGGTTGACTCCAAAACCCTTCGCAGGTTGAGAAACGCAATCAGGCGGCCATCTGCGATACAATTATATATGATTAATCCGAACGAAAACGATCTTACGAGGGACGAACCGCTTCCGACGCAGGTCCAGTCGGGCGAAGAACAAATTGGCTCGGGTGGGCGTGAGCAGTTTCGTCGAGCAACCAGGAAAATTTCCACGGCGATGAGCCAGACGTGGGATGAGACCAAGGAGAAAGCCGGCCGCGCGCGGGAACGCACTGAATATCTCGTGCGCGAAAATCCCATGCCGACCATCCTCGGCGCGCTGGGGCTCGGAATAGCAATAGGATTGGCGATCCGCTACGCTTCTACCAGCGAGCGAAAGGCAGAAATTGAGCTGAAATCGCCGCTGGGAAATCTGAACTGGAGCATTCTTTCCCTGCCGTTTCTCTGGCCGTTGTTTAAATCAGCCAGGGAAAAATATGAAAGGTCGGCCGAAGCGATGAAAGATGGCGTCAAACAGCTGAAAAAAATGGATGTGGACCGCTACGCAAAGCCGATCCGCAAGCGCTGGAAAGCGTGGACGCGCTGAGTGTTGCTGTGAGTCTGGAACTGACTTAAGACGCTTCGGGCAGCGCACGCGTCTCGCGTGTTGGTTCGGCGTCACGCCGAAACGGTCTTTTCTCGCGTATCTTCTCGACTTCGGGCGGTACGAATTCATAAGAAAAGTTCGCGATCGCCAACACGCGAGACGCGTGCGCTATCCTAAGCCGCTCCCGCGAGCGCAAAAAAACTCTGCCGTTGACTCCGAAAGCTTTCGCGAGTTGAAGCACAGCCTCACCTCGCGGAAAGTGTCCTCTTCGCATGGCGAACTTGAATTCATCCGGGCAACCCGCCTGGCAATGCAACGCGGTTTTCGAATTTCTTGCATCGCTTAAGCTTGCGGTCGTTTTGCTGGCGGTGCTGATCATCGCGGCGATCGCAGGCACCATCTACGAATCGACTTTCGATGCGAAGATTGCGCGCGCTTATATCTACGGGGCGCCGTGGTTCAATATTTGGCTTGTCCTGCTCGGGGCCAACCTGGCCGCCTCCGCGTTTTCGCGCTGGCCATGGCGTAAACATCACCTCGCGTTTCTCATCACGCATCTCGGTATTATCACGCTGCTGGTCGGATCGCTCATCGGCAGGATTTGGGGAATCGAAGGGACCATGACGCTTTTCAAAGGTGAACCGCCAGCTAATCGGCTCCTCGTGGATCAACGCCAGCTTCGTGTACACGATGTCGATGGAATCGTGAAAGGCTATCCCGCGGAATTTTTGCATCATCCGCCGACGCCGCAGCATCCGCGCAATCTCGGTCTACTCGCCACCGGCGCGCGTTTGCAGGTCATCGATTACGCGCCGGCGATTGAAGGAAAACTAAATCCGAAACCGCTGAACGACGGCGGCGCGCCTGCGCTGCATTTCACAGTTTCCACGGCCATGATGAATCAGCATCTCGATAACTGGTTGCTGGCTGATGACCCGCAGCACGGAAACTTTTCAATGGGCCTAGCGAACATAGAGCTCAAGCGCAGCACTGCTCCAGCAGCGGAATCCTCAAATGGTGGGGATCCCGCGATTGCGGGAAGCCGTCCGCCTTCGGAAAGCAAAGCGAATCCGAAGGATCAAGCGGTCGATCTTGAGGAATCGATTTTCGCTTTTAGCAAGGCACCGGACGAACAAATTGGTCGTGTTCGCAAAGGCGGGAGCACCGGCGCGAAAGTTCGCTTGCTCGCGCCTGAAAATGGAAACAAAGGGCAAGTTGTAATTTCCTCGGGCGATAAAGACGCCAGCTTCGATGTTGCGGAAAATCTCGGACGGGACGTTGCGATCGGCGGAACTTCGTTCACGCTAAAAATTGACGACTACTGGCCCGATTTCCGAATCGAGAATGGCAAACCGAGTTCGCTCAGCGATCAGCCGAACAATCCGGCAGTGCTCGTGACGATTCGCGGCAAAGGTATTCCTGCGTCAGAAACGGCTCCGAATCCACACGGCAATACCGACATGCCGGCCACCGGCGGTCCTCCGGCAATGCCCACACCCAGCGAAGGAACGCCGAATCATCTCACGTTGTTCATAGCCGACGACGGCGCGCTCACTTACGAGCTCGCCTCACGCAAGAACGGCAAATCTTCGGGTAAGATCGATTTGAACCAGCCGCTCTCAACCGGTTGGGCCGATTGGCAGCTTGTCATTGACAACACAATGCCGCACGCGCAGCAACAGATGGATTTCACTCCAGTGAAATCTGAGCGAACGTCCACATCTTCTGCCGCGGCCGACTTACCAGACGGTGTCCGCGCACGCATTCAACAAAATGGCCAAACATTTGAGCAATGGATCCCGGCTGGCTGGCAAGTAGCGGTTCCCACTTCGCCTGAACAAACCATGATTGCTTACGGATGGAGAGTTATTGGACTACCGATAGGCCTTCAGTTGCTCGATTTTGAAGTGAAACGCAACGAAGGCAGCGACAGCCCAGCGGGATTTAAGAGCAGTCTGCGAATTGTCACTGCCGACGGCGAAACTGCGACGGGTTCATGCTGGATGAACAATCCGTTCAGTTATCCTGGTGCCTGGTGGCGGACATGGACCGGATTGACCTATAAAATTTCCCAAGCATCGTGGAACCCGGAAAATCTTGGACAAAGCACCGTGCAGATTTTGCGCGACCCAGGCTGGCTCTTGAAATGGATCGGTTCGTTGCTGGTGGTGGTTGGTGTCTTCATGATGTTCTATCTCCAGCCCTACCGAAAACAAACCGAAGGTGAACCGATCACGCCTTACGGATCAAAACCGCGAAAACAGAAAAGCGAAACAGTGCCTGCTTCAGTAGCAATTGCGGATTGAAGATCGCAGCAGGAAGTTGAACGTTGGGACCGATGGGAAATTGGAAAGGTATTCAGTCTTTCGCGCTCCTTAGCGTTGTAGCAGTTTTGAGTGCGTGTGCGTCGCATAAACAGTCCGCCCGGCTCTCCGGTACTGAGCAATCGGCCTCAGGCGGATCAAAATGGGGTTACTACAGTGGCGAGCCGGTGACGCGGTGGAATCCGGACGGCCGGACAATGACGCTGTTAAGCGAATTGCGTTACGCTGATCCGCAGGGCGTTGTCTGGATCGCTCCGGCCGGATCACAAGTCGATGGCGCGTCCATTCCGCGTTACCTCTGGTCGATCATGGGCGGACCGTTTGAAGGAAAATATCGCAACGCTTCGGTCTTGCACGACGTCGCCTACGAGCAACACAATCGCCCTTGGCAGGATTGCGACCGCATGTTTTACAACGCGATGCGTTCCAGCGGCGTGAGTGCGGTCGAAGCCAAGACCATGTATTACGCACTCTACAAATTCGGTCGCCATTGGAAATTTCCAATCAAGCGCGGGAAACCGGTGAAGTATGAAGGGGAGCTGGTGGCGAGAGCGGAACAGATTCCACGGGCTATCCCGGTGAATCCAACCCAAGTCAGCGAAGCGCGCGATTGGATTCGCAGTGCGGATCCAAGTCTCGACCAAATCGAGCAAAGAGCTGACACCGAAGGCTGGTAAACCTAGTTCGTAGACGATCGAACTCTTTTCGTTATCCTTTCGAAGGCGAATCCAACGGATTCGGGAAGGGAAATTTCAGCAGGAGGACAGTTATGTTAGGCGAGAAGATTGGTGAGACGTCAGGCAAGATTACGTCACAGCGGGTATTGCCCAACCCGGGCGGAGGTCCAAAAATGGAAACCTCTTTTCAGGCGAATGGATCGTTGCTGAGCACAAACGTCAAGGAGACGGGCACCTATCGGTCCGTTTTCCGGCCGGATGGGACACTCTACGGCGAAGGGCAAGGGGTGATGATAGCCAAGGACGGGAAAATGGCCACCTGGATAGGCCACGGTGTCGGCATGATGAAGAAAGACGGGACCGCGAGCTATCGCGGCGCCGTTTATTATCAAACTTCGCCCCCACGATGGGCCCGACTGAACAAGGTCGCGGTGGTATTCGAATATGAGGTAGACGCAGAGGGCAACACGCGCTCCGAATTTTGGGAATGGAAGTAGCCCGCAGCGAGGCCGTGTAAGAGCCTAGTTGCCTTGCGCCGGTTTCGGTTCTGTCGAAAGCGTGGCGCCGTCCTTCTCTAACGCAGCGTTCAGGACTTCATCGACATTTTCGACTGGGACGAATTTGAGTTTTTGTTTTGCTTCTTCCGGGACATCGACCAGGTCTTTTTCGTTCAGCTTGGGAATGATGACCGTGGAAATCCCGGCGCGCATCGCTGCGAGGCTTTTTTCCTTTAGTCCACCAATCGGCAGAACGAGTCCGCGTAAGGTGATCTCGCCGGTCATGGCGACCTCCGGTCGCACCGGTGTGTTGGCAAAGAGCGAGGCAAGCGCGGTAAACATGGCGATTCCTGCAGACGGCCCGTCTTTCGGCACCGCGCCAGCCGGAACGTGTACGTGCACATCAATGTTGCGGAAATCTTCCGCTTTGGCCCCAATTTCGCTGTTGCGGCTGCGCACTAAACTGAGCGCAGCCTGGACCGATTCCTTCATTACTTCGCCGATATGTCCCGTGAGCATGACGTTTCCTTTGCCGGGATAACGCGTCGCTTCGATGTGTAACACTTCGCCGCCGGCGGGCGTGTAAGCCAGGCCAGTCACAACACCCGGCTTGCTGGTCTTTAGTTTCGTCTCACGAACGTACTTCGCCGGACCGAGGAGTTCCGCCACCAATTCAGGCGTGATGGTCGCATGCTCGATTTTTCCGCGCGCGACCTGCGACGCAATGCCGCGACAAACAGATGCGATCTGGCGCTCCAGTTCGCGGACGCCGGCTTCGTGCGTGTAATCGTTTATCACGCGGCGAAGCGCTTCCTCCTGCCATTCGCATTGCTCGGGCTTGAGTCCGTTTTCCTCCAATTGCCGCCTAACGAGATATCGTTTGGCGATCTCGAGTTTCTCGCGCTCGGTGTAGCCGGGAAGTGAAATCACTTCAATCCGGTCGCGCAACGGCTCAGGCACTCCGTCGATGTAATTCGCGGTTCCAATGAAAATCACGTCTGAAAGATCGAACGGCACGTCGAGGTAGCGATCGACGAAGGCATTGTTTTGCCGCGGATCGAGTACTTCGAGCAACGCGCTGGCCGGGTCGCCTCGAAAATCCGCGCCGATCTTATCGATCTCATCGAGCATGAAAACCGGATTGCGTGTGCCGGCGCGTCGCAGCTCCTGAATGATGCGGCCCGGCATCGAGCCAATGTACGTGCGGCGATGACCGCGAATCTCCGCTTCATCGCGCATACCGCCAAGGCTGATCCGGACAAATTTGCGGCCGAGCGCATCGGCGATCGACTGGCCGAGACTGGTTTTGCCCACGCCAGGCGGACCGAGAAAACAGAGGATCGCGCCGTGTCCTTGCGGATTGAGTTTGCGCACAGCCAGATACTCGATCAGCCGTTTTTTTACTTTTTCCAGATCGTAATGGTCGCGATCAAGGATTTTCTGCGCCTGATCGAGATCAAGATTGTCCTGGCTTAATTTATTCCACGGAAGATCGGCGATGATTTCGATGTAACTGACGATGACGGAAAATTCCGGGCTGGCCGGCGGAATGAAATCGAGCCGCTTCAATTCCCGCTCGGCCTGCTTCATCACTTCCTCCGGCGGCTTGGCCTCCACAAGACGGGCACGTAATTGCTGTGCCTGCTCTTCTCCGCCGCCCTCGGCCTCGCCCAGCTCACGCTGAATCGCCTTAATTTGCGAACGCAAATAAGCGCGCCGTTGCGCATCCGAGAATTGCGAGGCCACATCTTTTTGCAGCTTTTGTTGAATCTCGGCGATCTCGAGCTGGGCCGAGATTTGTTTTTGCACGGCGCGCACGCGTTTTTCGACGTCGAGCTCCTCGAGCAGCGCCTGCTTCTGCGCGACATCGACGTTTAAGTTGGGTGCCAG
>QHNF01000109.1 GCA_003218345.1 Verrucomicrobiota bacterium
AGTTTATTTTCGCATCAACAAATTTCCGGATTACGGGAAGCTCGCGCATTTCGATCTCACGCAGTTGCAATCGACCGGCCGGGTGAAGCACGATGAATACGACAAAGAACACATCGGCGATTTTGCGCTTTGGAAAGCGTGGGACGAAGAAGACGGCGATGTGGCGTGGGAAAGTCCATGGGGCCCCGGCCGTCCCGGATGGCACATTGAATGCAGCGCAATGGCGACGGCGTTGCTGGGCGATGAGATTGATATCCACTGCGGCGGCGTCGATAACATTTTCCCACACCACGAAGCGGAGATCGCCCAGAGCGAGGGCGTCACCGGAAAAAAATTCGTGCGCTACTGGCTGCACTGCGCGCATTTGCTGGTCGATGGCCAGAAGATGTCAAAATCGCTCGGCAATTTCTATACGTTGCCGAATCTTTTGGAAAAGGGATACACTGGCTGCGAAATTCGTTACGCGCTGATGCGGGTGCATTATCGTGCGCCGCTCAATTTCACCTGGGACGGGATGCAGGAAGCGCGCCAGGCGCTGATCCGCACCGATGAATGGCTGGCGCGGCTTCGAGAAAAATCGCGGGAAACAAGCGTCCAACGCTCAACATCCAACGTCCAACGTCCAACGCAGGAGTTTGAAGAAGCGCTCGATGAGGATCTGAACATTTCCGCAGCCCTTGGTTTTTTATTCGAAACAATTCGCGAAACAAATCGCGCGATGGATCGAAACGAACTCGATGCTAGCTCGGCAAACGCTTGGTTGGATTGGTGGAAACGAGTCAACAACGTTCTCGATCTCGAAACGGAGGCGGAAGTGGTGATACCGGCGGAAGTGGCGCAGCTGGCAAAAGAGCGCGAGAACACCAGACGCGAAAAAAATTGGAGGAAAAGCGACGAACTGCGGGATCGAATTGCCGCGCTAGGCTGGGAAGTGCGCGACACGAACGACGGGCAAAAACTCACGCCTCGCGCCAGCTCTGGGTAGCGCACGCGTCTGGCGATTCTGGGGAGCACAGGCTGCCAGCCTGTAGTTGCCGGCAGCCCTGCCGGCAACATCTTTGCACACGCAACTCGGGGTAACGCCAGTTCCCGGTCTCGGCAAGCCGCCGAGACCTACAGGCTGGCAGCCTTGTGCTCCCTCACAAACACGCACCACGCAAGGGGCGTGGAATTTGCGCTCGCGCGATGCGAATGATTTGCTCATTCTTGAGCGTCATCACTCATGTTTGCGTCTGCTGATTTTCTTAACCTCGAACACACTGCCCATCCGAAGTTGTTCGAGAACCAGAATTACGTCTGGGATGCGCTCAAACAGATTGCGAGTTACCTGCAATTTCGCTTGAAGCCCGCGGTCTTAGGCGAGCTGATGGGCAAACCGTTCGTCAGTAATCACGTTTTCATTGGCAGAGGAACGATCGTCGAGCAAGGCGCGGTGCTAAAAGGTCCAGCATGGATCGGTGAAAATTGCCGGATTCGCAGTGGTTGTTACGTGCGCGAAAACGTGATCGCGGGAAATAACGTCGTGATGGGTAACTCGTGCGAATTCAAGAATTGCATTCTTTTCGATGAAGTGCAGGCGCCGCATTTCAATTACGTCGGCGATTCCGTCCTTGGCTATCACGCTCATCTTGGCGCAGGCGTAATTCTCTCAAACGTGAAACTCGATCATAGCGAAATCGCGGTGGTGACGCCCGATGGCAATATAGCGACCGGGCTCACAAAATTCGGCGCAATCGTGGGCGATCGAACGGAAATTGGTTGCAACGCCGTTATTAACCCCGGCTCAGTCCTGGGACGCGATTGCATGATTTATCCGGGGGTTACTTTCCGCGGCGTCCTGCCCCACGGCAGCATGGTGAAACTACGGCAGGAGCTACAAGTAATAGAGAAACGCGACTAGCCGACACTTGAGTCATTGATTCAGGGGAACGATCAAGAGCAGAAATGAGAAAACCGCGGATGGGCGGGGATTCGAACCCCGGGTGCCTTTTGGCACACACGCTTTCCAGGCGTGCACAATAGACCGCTCTGTCACCCATCCGTAGGATTGAAACTCAAAGTCGCAATCGACGGAACAATTCGTCGAGCCGCAGCTGAATACCTATGTAAAATTCACCGAAGTCCGCATACTCTGCGCTCACGGGATCGAAACGCATTTTGTAAACAATCGCTTTGATCTGAAACGTGTCGCGGGCAAATAGGGTCACGCCCCATTCCGCGTCATCCAGGCCAGTTGAGCCGGTGATGAGCTGTTTCACTTTTCCAGCGAACTCACGGCCAACGCTTGCATGACCTTTCATTAAGTTACGGCGCTCGTCGTACGGGAGTGCGTACCAATTTCGCTGCTCGCCGCGGCGCTTGCTCATGTTATAAAAGCAAACGACCGGCCAATCGGGCAGCGTGGGATAAACTCGCTCCTGCCGATAATGCTTGATGCGCTCGCGAAACGCTTTCATTGCTTCAGCGAACTTCTCTGAATCCGGTTTGATGTTTTGCTCCTTCTCGAGGGTCTGCGCGTATTCTTCCTCGGTCGTGATGTACTCGCTCTCTTCCGTGAGCGAGAGATAACTGTAAACCGGTGTCAGGACATCAGCGCCTAGCGAGAGCGACAGTTGTTTTTCGATCTTGTTGGCGTTGTGCAAATCCGGCGCGATCAACATGAACCCGATATCGGCTTTCGGCGTGACCATGCTCAGTGTCAGCAACTGCGTCGATTCCATAGCGCGAACTTCCTGCACGAGCGACGAGAGATTCGTCTTGGCCGCATTTTGCTCTTCCCGGCCGAGCAACTGCCATTGACCGTATTCGATCTGGTAAAACAAGTGCAGACAATGCCAGCCTTCTTCGGGCACGAGCGACAGGTTTTTATCAGTCATCAGCGGCTATTCTCCGCCGTGAAAATTTCGGGTCAAGCAAGGTGTAGCGTCGTTTGTGTCAAACACCGAACTACCCAGGCGCTTGGCACAAGCGCCTCTACAACTCCGAATCGCGATCAGTGGGCCGGTGTTTCCGCCTTCGGCAAATGCGCGATGCAATATTCCTCGCCATCACGCGAGACGCGGAAATCGAGATTCGGATCGGTCAACTCTGTCGCTCCGCAGACTGCGCATTTGTGAAGCGGCTCGGTTTCACTTCGAGAACTCTGCGCATAGCGTCTCCGGCGCGAAGAAACTTCGCTGCGATGCCGCGCCGCATAAATAATTTCCGGCCCAAAAAAGATCAGATAATTGGCCAACGCCGCGATTAGCGCCATGCGGTAGGAATTCGAGCCACCAGCAAATCCGAGAATTAAAAACGCCGCTGAGACCCACGCGACCCACTTGATTTTCACTGGCAAAACAAAAAATAGATAGATCACCTGGTCCGGATAGAACCGGGCAAACGCGTAAAACAACGACGCGTACAACATGGAGTTGGAAAAACGAGCCCCGAAGAAGAATGCGGCCGCTGTCGTGCCGATCATCCCGACGAAGAAATAAAGCGTGAGGCGGAATGCTCCCCACGCTTGCTCAAGTCCTTCACCGATGAACCAGAGGAACCAAAGAAGGAGGAGAATCCACAAGAAGCTATCGGTTTGCGGGAGAAAAATATAAGTGATCAACCGCCAGACTTCGCCATGGCGAATCTGCCCCGGATCGAGCTCAAGCACGGAACGAAAACCGGGATTTAGCCGCAAGAGCAAAAAGACGAGCGCGTTAAAACCGACGATGATGCGCATAAATCCCGGGATGCCAAGAAAACCGAGACGGCGTTCGAGCTTATCGAGCGAGGGCATGAGGTGCGGCAGCGTAAGGTTCACCCGTCTCGTTTTCAAGGTAGGGCGGTTCACCGAATCACCCGTGGGCGATTGGGGTCAATCGCCTACCTGCGGCGCGCATTGCGCACTTTATTCCGGAAGTCTAGTTTGGCGCGTGAGCGAAGCCGCCCCGAAAAAGACGCCGCTGTACGAAGAGCACGTGAAGCTCGGCGCGAGGATGGTTCCATTCGCAGGCCGGCTCATGCCGGTGCAATACACCAGCATCGTCGAGGAACATCAGGCCGTTCGAAATAATGTCGGCATCTTCGACATTTCGCATATGGGACAGTTGATTGTTCACGGAACTGGCGCGCGCGCATGCCTGAACAGGATGCTCACAAACAACATGGACAAGCTCGATGTCGGCACGGGGCAATACACGTTTTTGCTGAACGAGCGGGGAGGAATTATCGATGATCTGATTATTTATCGGATCGATGAGCAGAAGTTTCTGCTCGTGGTGAATGCGTCGCGCACGGATGAAGATTTCGCCTGGCTGCAAAAACACCTTGAGGGGCGATCTCCTGATCGCCCCAGCGGCGGACTAGAGACCGCCGCTCTTTGTAAACTCGAAAACCGCAGCGCGGATTTTGGTGGAGTGGCGATTCAAGGTCCGCGCCTTATAGAGCTGTTTCACGCGCTCTTCGGCAAAGATGTCGAGATTCCGCCGCGAAATCACATCATCGAACTTCTGTTCAATGGGGCTGATGAGATAAGTGAGACAGATGTTTCGGTCGCTCGAACTGGTTACACGGGCGAGGACGGCATAGAAGTCTTCTTTCGCGCCACGGATGCGGTGAAATTCTGGAACGCCGCGCTTGAAAAAGGAAAGCCGTTCGGAATCAAGCCGTGCGGGCTCGGCGCTCGCGATACGTTGCGCTTGGAGATGTGCTATCCGCTCAACGGTTCCGATCTGTCGCCGGAGCGGAATCCGATTGAAGCGGGACTCGGTTTCTTTGTCGATCTGTCCAAGCCGAATTTCATCGGGCGCGATGTTCTCCTTCGAGTGAAAGAAAGCGGCTCGCGAGAAAAGCTCGTCCCGTTTCGCATGAAACAAAAAGGGCCGCCGCCGCGACCTCACTATCCGGTTTTCCAGAACGGCGAACGCATCGGCGAAGTAACCAGCGGCACGGTTTCTCCGAGCTTGAACTGGGGTGTAGGGATGGCATATGTCTCGGCGGCGCACGCGAAGATCGGCACCCAAATCGACATTGAAATTCGCGGCCAGAAATTTACCGCTACCATAGAAAAGAAACCGCTCTACAAGAAATCATGAATGTCCCAGACGATTTGCTTTACACCGAATCACACGAATGGATTAAACGAGAAAATAACGACACTGTCCGTGTCGGCGTCACCGATCACGCGCAATCTGAATTGACCGACGTGGTTTATGTCGAATTGCCGAAAATGGATCGGCAGGCGAACGCGAAAGAGCCAATTGCCGTAGTCGAATCAGTGAAAGCCGCCAGCGACATTTATGCGCCGGTAAAAGGATCAGTGGTCGAAGTAAACAAAGCGCTCGAAGCGGATCCCAGCTTGATCAACCGTGAACCGTACGGCCAGGGCTGGATTTTCGTTCTCAAGATCGACAACGCGGACGAGCTCAAGCAATTGAAAAATGCGGCAGCGTACCGAAAACAGATTGGATAGAGTTCCGTCTGTTGCGTCGAACCCTAAACGGTGCCAAAAATCGTTGAAATCCCAAATATGCTGCTCTGGTCGCAGAGCATCGGAGGGCTAATCATCAATTTCGGCATCATAGAGTTTCAGTCATTGCGATGGATTGAGA
>QHNF01000106.1:0-10054 GCA_003218345.1 Verrucomicrobiota bacterium
CTCGATGACCACCGTGCCTGCCGCCACGAACATGCACTATCGCATTGGAGGCATCACGGAGACTTTCATGTCGAACTCCTGTTGATGCTGGTCGAGCAAGGGCGTATCAAACCGAACGATAAGATCTCGCGCTGGTTTCTGAAGCTGCCGGGGCCGACGAGGTCACAGTGCGCATGCTGGTGTCCAACACGGCCGACTACATCGACTACGTGACTGTCGGCGACTTCCTGAAGCTGCAACTCGCCGAGCCGTTTCGCACCTTCACCGACGACGACTTGATCAACTATTCGGTTCGCGAAGGCAATAACAAGCCTATGGCTTTATCGTCGCCAACGGCTGGCTCGTGCAGAACCCGAGCATCAATAGCTACAGCGGCGTCTTCGGCTACAATCGCGCAAACGGCGTTACCATCGTGGAGGAGTCCATTAAGGCCGAGAAGACCACTACCGATGCATCCGCCTTCGACATTCTCTGCAGGTCGTCAAGTACGTGACCCCGGCCACGCCGATCAATTTCTGAGCACGCCTGTGGTGTTCGGTTGAGTCTGGTGCCATCGCATTTTTGCTGACAAATTGGAACGCTCCCACAAGTATCACCGCATGAATTCACCAAGAACTGGATTACGCGTCGCGAGCATCATTTTCGCCATCTTTGCCATCGGTCACCTGCTACGGCTGATAAAGCACGCTGAAGTCACTGTCGGAACGCATACCATACCCATGGGCGTAAGCTGGGTGGCACTCGTCGTTGCAGCTGCCCTCTGCATTTGGCTATGGCGACTCTCCTCAGGTCGAGCGACTTAATATCTACTTTCAGTTAGTCCCTCACGTAACTCGCCGCTCACGGGACCGGCCAATCCGTCGGCACATCTACGTAGGACCGATCCAGCTCAGCAATGTAGGCGCATCCAAGTAGCTTAAGAGTGCGAACGAGATCGGTGCGCAAGATCTCGATTGCTCGTGCAACACCCAGGCCGCCAGCAGCGCCGAGCCCATAAGCGTAAGCGCGTCCGACCATTACAGCTCGAGCGCCTAAGCACAGCGCTTTGATAATATCGCTGCCACGACGAATACCGCCGTCGAACAAGATCTCGATACGATCGCCTACGCTTGCCACAACTTCAGGCAAAATGCGTAAAGTCGGCGCGACGCCATCGAGCTGTCTGCCGCCGTGATTGGACACGACCAACGCGCTCGCGCCTGCGTCCACTGCGCGGCGGGCGTCGTCGCTCGTGTGAATACCCTTTATCACGATGCGTCCATTCCATGCCTGGCCAATCCACTTGAGATCCTCCCAAGTCACTACCGATTGCTCGAGAGCGGCGGTGACATCAGCATACAACATCGGCCCCTTCCCAGGAACAACGACATTCGGGAATTTCATCAGCCCGCCATCAGCAATAAATCCAGCGAGCCACCGAGGTTTTGTTAGTAATTGACTTACAAACGGCAGCATTGACCACAGGTTGCCACTCAGGAGTTCTTTAACACCGTTTCGGAGATCGCGTTCCCGCATACCGGCCACTGCAGTATCGATTGTGACAACGAGCGCTGAAAAGCCAGCAGCTTTCGCGCGTTCGATGGCTGACAGCGCGCAATCACGTCCTCCCACTAGATAAAGCTGATACCAGACCGGCGCTTTCGATGTCGCAGCTACATCCTCCAAATGACACCCGGAGAGCGTCGAAAGCGCATATGCAATTCCGGCAGCGCCAGCGGCGCGCGCGGCGGCTTCCTCTCCGCGCGGATAGATAAGCCGACTGCTTCCGACTGGCGCAAGGATTAGCGGCATGGAGAGAGGTGTGTCAAGCACGGTGATGCGCAGATCGCACGCCGGCGTCGCGACCGCACAACGCGGCTGGAATGTCACGGCCTGAAACGCGCGGCAGTTGGCGCGCAAGGTTAGCTCGTCCTCCGCGCCGCCGTCGACGTAGTCAAAGACCACACGCGGAAGTCGCCTCTTTGCCGCGCGTCGCAAATCTTCAATGTTCAGAACGCGCGGCGGTTCAACTGATCGAGACATGTGCTTTATGGAGTCTCGCAAAATGCGTAAAGGATTCTCACTAACACCGGGCTTCAGCCCGATGCAACCGCCTGAAAAAGAGAAACCGTTTCAACGGTTTCAGTCCGGAAAAAGCCGTTGAAACGGCTTGCGCTGAGGCTTGCTTTTCACCCTTGGCTTGAAGCCGGGTGTTAATGACACGAGCCAACCGCCTGATCATTCTTGCAAGTCTCTCCAGAAACGCAGTTCTAGTGGCGAAAGTGGCGGACGCCGGTGAATATCATCGCCATGTTGCGCTCGTTAGCTGCGGCAATCACTTCTTCATCACGAACTGAGCCGCCCGGCTGAATGGCACATGTTGCGCCGGCGTCCGCCGCCGCGATTAATCCATCCGGAAATGGGAAAAATGCGTCGCTCGCAACAGCGCTGCCTTTGAGCGTGAGCCCGGCTTCTTTCGCTTTCCAAATTGCAATACGCGAAGCATCGACACGCGACATCTGCCCGGCGCCGATGCCAAGCGTGCGATCCGCCTTGGCGTAAACAATCGCATTCGATTTCACGTGCTTGACTACGCGCCACCCGAACAACATCGCATTCAGTTCCGCTTTGGTTGGTCGCCTCTTCGTGACCACATTTCGCGTCATTTCCCCATCAACATCCGTGTCCTGGACCAGCACTCCGCCACAAACCGAGCGAATATCAATCGCCAGTCCCGCTTCCGTTGCCGGCATCGCCAGTCGTATCAGGCGCAGGTTCTTTTTCTTCTGCAGGATGCTGCGCGCGTCGGCTTCAAAATCCGGCGCGATAATCACTTCGCTGAAAATTTCGACGATGGCTTTGGCCAGCGGCTCACCAAGCGGCCGGTTGCAAATGATGATGCCGCCAAAAGGCGCTTGTTTGTCCGTTGCGAACGCTTTGTCCCACGCTTTGCGAAGATCGGCGTCGGACCCTACACCGCACGGATTGGTATGTTTGAGAATCGCGACAGTCGGCTGTTCAAATTCGCCGATCAAATTCGTCGCCGCAGTAATGTCGAGAATGTTGTTGAAGGAGAGTTCTTTGCCGTGAAGTTTCTCGAAATATCTGTCGAAGTCGCCGTAGAGCGCGGCAGTTTGGTGCGGATTTTCTCCGTAACGCAACCGCGTCACCAGCGGAAGCGAAAGCGAAAATGACGCATCTGTTGCCTGCTCCTTGTTCAGAAAGGTGCCGATCGCGCGATCATATTCAGCGCTTCTAATAAAGGCTTTGATAGCAAGGCGCTCGCGCAACTTTAGCGTCGTTTCTCCATTGTTATTTCGCATGGTTTCCAGCACCGCGTCATAATCTGCCGGATCGACAACTACCGTGACCGATTCGTAGTTTTTTGCCGCGCTGCGAATCATCGACGGCCCGCCGATGTCGATGTTTTCAATCGCTTCTGCGAGCGTTACGCCCGGCTTGGCAATGGTCTTTTCGAAAGGATAAAGATTCACCACCACCAAATCGATCGGCTCGAATCCGCATTCCCGTGCTTCGGCTTCGTGTCTCGCGTTACCGCGCTTGTACAGAAGACCGCCATGCACGCGTGGATGCAAAGTCTTAACGCGCCCTTCCAGCACTTCCGGAAATGCAGTGAAACTGGAAATCTCGCGCACTGGAATTTTTTCCTTTCTTAGCACCTCTGCCGTTCCACCGGTGGAAATAATGTCCACACCCTGACGCTCGAGCGCACGGGCAAATGCAGCGATGCCGCTTTTGTCAGAAACGGAAATGAGAGCGCGGCTGATTTTCATCGTTGAACGGCTAAAGAGTTGAAGCGTTGAAGCGGGTCAACCCTTCATCGCTTCATCGCTTCAACGAAAAGTCACGCTAGCGATCAAGAATCACGTTTTTCGCTGCCGGATAAAGCACTGGGCAGCATCCGATGGTTTCGCAAAACGCTTTGCTGAAATGACTCAAGCTCGAGTACCCGACCTCTGTGGCCGCTTCTGTGACGTTGTAGCGTCCGGTGCGCAATAGCTCGGCTGCACGTTCCATTCTCAGGTTGCGCAAGTATTGCGGAATGGTCAGACCGACTTCGCGAGAAAAAATCCTGCTTAGATAGAACGGGCTGCACCCCACCTCATGGCCGATCATTTCCAGCGTGGGCGGATTGGCTAGATCGCGCGCCAGAAATTCCTTGGTCCGCTCCACGCGTTCGCGTGCGACGCGCTTTTGCCGCATACAAAAAAATTCCGGATCCTTCGGCGCGAAAAGAAAATGCGCCATGAGTTCGAGGGCTTTGCTTTGGTACCACAGGATTTGCGCTGCCTTCGCTACCGGCGGCTCCGCCAAGCTCGCGACCACACCGCGCTGCTGGATTGTCATCGGACGCGCGGGAGCAACCACGATCTCTTTTTTCTCTTCGAATACAATCCGGCGAATCTCTGGCTCAAGATCAGCTTCGTTCCCCACGAATTGCTTTTGCAAGTGTTCCCGCGAGAATTCGAGCGTCACGAATTGATGATGATCGTGCGCGCGCCGTGAAGCTGGCAGCGGCTCGTCCCCAATCGCGTAGTAACCGGAATTACCGGGGGCGTAATCACTATGCGTTTTCTCGGCCGCTCCGACCTGGCCGTGGCCGTCGAGATTCAAACAAAACTCAAGGGTGCGCGGATGAAAACTTTTTCCCCAATCGAATGAATACGCCGTTCTAAAGTCGTGCCACTCCACGGCCACGCCGAATTGATCGACGTCGCCGTAAAGTGGCCGCCATCCGTTTTTCACTTCGCGCCAGGCGTTCTGTTCGGCCGCGCATTGAGAAGTCATGGCAGGTAATTACGAGTGCAGCTGTGCTGAATGCAAGGAAGGTTTGACTTCCCGCAACGCGTCGCGGTCCCACTTCCCTAGCTTCGACGCAGCGTCATAGGTGCTTTGCGCAAAATCGAGAAGAATTTCATCCGGTGATTCGGCAGTGCGCACCGTGTCGTAGGGCAAAATAAACTCGCGCAGCTTGGGCTGATACCAGGCGGCATCTGGCCGAACTTTTGCTTCTGCGAATCCCATCGGTTCCGGATATGCATAAGAATAAAAGATTGGCGTCGGCATCGCGGCGTTACCGGGCCAAAAACCGAGGCTACTCACTTCCTGCGAGTAAGCCTCACGTGCAATCTCGTCCGGCAAATGTGGAACTCCCCCAGGATGCGGGGGCGCTGGTCGACCCGAGAACCGTGTAACCGCAAGATCGAAGCTGCCCCAGAAAAAGTGTACCGGACTGCACTTGCCACAGAAGCGCGACCGGAATTCTTTAAATATGCGATCAGTTTGAACAAGCACACGCCAGAACCGATTTGCATATTCGCGATCGTAAGAGCGGTGCTCTTCGTCGCGATCAAATGGGATTGGATTCTCAATTTCGTTAGGCATGGTATTGATGCCCACAGACAGATCGAGATCGCCAAGCGCCTCCATTACCATCCGATAAAACTCTGCAACCGAACGCGGTTTTAGTTCGATTGTGCGGTGGGCGCCATCGCTTTTCTCGATCCGCAATTGATGATCGATAAAATCAAACGCGATCTCGAATGTGGAAACGCCATGCGGGATTGGTGAAGTAGTCAGGCCGCGAGAAGTCACATAGAGAGTGACATGCCAGGAGTGGTTCGTCCATGGACTGAGCGTCAGGCGAATCTTTCCCACGATTTGCGTCCACATATGCAAGGTGACCGCTGTTTCCTGCCACTCTGCAAACGGCAGCATCGGCCAAATCTCATCACGTTTGGTCATGGTAATCTTCACTTCGAACGAGGTCCTCCTGTTGCGCGTGATCTGCCACGAGTCACCTCACAGATAACAGGCAATGCATTTAAACGCCAATCCAGAGAAGGCACGTTCCATACTTGGCGCATGCAACCTTTTGTTGCATATGCAACAAAGTCCGCCATCGCTCTCAAGGCATGATTTCGTAGCGGCGGCTACTACTCCCGGTTAATGAAATCGGAAAACGAGCGCTTCACTCTCTCAAACATGCCGCGCGCTTCCTCCTGTGTACGATGGAAAGCGTGTGAGATCCGCGATTTGACGCTGCCAATGATTCCGCCTTCATCTTCTCTGTCGTAATCGTTCTCCACATCTTCCATTGTTGCGCCGGCAAACATTCCTTCGGTTCGCTTCACTGTGCCGCGCGTCGCACCGATATGGATTGTGCCGACCGGACGCGACGATCTGTTTAAAAGAGTAACGATCCAGACCGGTTCGCCGCGCGCATCAGTGCGCAAGGTGTAATCGACTGTTGCAAAATTCGCGTGCGACACTTCTGCTGTATGACTCGCCACTGCGTAGGCGCCGCTGGAATCCAGGTTTAAGCGGGAGGTATCGAGCGTCGCGCCCTCGGTAGACCCAGCAACCGATCGACCCGGCTCCCGCTCGGAAGTAATCCGTCCATCAGCAATTTCCGCTTCACGCACGCCACCGCGCGCGCCTGGATCCTCAAAAGTAATTTTCCACTTTTCTGGCTGAGGATTGCCTTTGACGCCGGTTATTGTCACAATATGATTCAGCGCGTCGCGCCCTAGTTGCCTGCCAGCCACGCGCAGAGCTTCGTAAGCAGTAGCGTTCTCATCCTGCGCCCATACAGGCGTGGCCAAAAGTAAAAGCGCAGCAAATGATCTCCACATACCGCGAAATTGAACAGCGGTTTCGAAAAGTGTCCATCGGGTTTTTACGCGAGATAACAGCGCATGTGACCTATAGGATACATACAACCTATGTGCTCTGCGTGTGAGCCCGAAAGCGTTCGGGGTTGAATGCGCACCTCGAATCTGCTCAGATTCCAGAGCGCCTAATGAAAAAAAAGAAAGTCGAGTTCAGCAGTCACACAGGCAATCTGGCCCTGATGCGCAACTGCGTGCGCGATTTCCTAAACGGTTATCCATTCTCCGAAAAAGAGCGCCTGCTGATTGTGCTCGGGGTCGACGAGGCCTGCACGAACATCATTCGTTACGCTTACAGTTTGCGTGATGATCAACTGATCTCATTGCAAATGGAGGGATTGCGCAAATGCGTGCGCATGCGGCTGCGAGATTATGGGGAACAGGTCCTTCCCCAAGAGATGAAGGGACGCTCTCATGATATGATCAAACCGGGAGGCCTCGGCTTATATCTCATTCGCAACGCTTTCGACGAAGTGGATTACATACACAAACGCCGCGGCACGGAGCTGGTGCTAACAAAGAATTTGGAATAATGACCCGCCTGATCGCACAGACTGTAGGGGACGCTGCTGGCATCCTATGTTTCTTATTGGGAAGCTGACAGCTTCCCCTACAGAATCACCGAGATTGAAATGAAACCGCCGGAACCAGACGCTGCTTTTGAAATTTCGCTCCGACCGCCAGCATTCAGCGAATTCACCGGCCAGGTAAAAGTGCGCGAGCGGCTGGAATTGATGGTGGAAGCGGCGAAAAAGCGCGGTGACGTGCTCGAACACATTTTGCTAAGTGGCCCGTCCGGTCTCGGCAAGACGACACTGGCTTACATCATCGCAAACGCGATGAGTGTAAACATCAAGAACACCAGCGGTCCCGTGATCGAGAAGGCCGGTGAATTGGCCGGTCTTCTAACAAGCCTGGAAAAAGGCGATGTGCTGTTCATCGACGAAATCCATCGGCTACAACCAACTATCGAAGAATATCTTTATCCGGCGATGGAAGATTACCGGCTCGATATCATCATCGACCAGGGACCGCAAGCTCGCAGCCTTCGCCTGAACCTGCCGAAGTTTACATTGATCGGCGCTACCACACGCGCCGGCATGGTGAGCGCACCACTGCGGTCGCGTTTCGGGATGACGGCGCGGCTCGATTATTATCATGCCGAAGAAATGCAAAAGATCATCATGCGGAGCGCGCGTTTGCTGGGCGTCGAGATTGATGCAGCGGGCGCGGCTGAGATCGCCACGCGCACACGCGGCACACCGCGCACCGCGAATAATCTTTTGCGCTGGGTCCGCGATTATGTGCAGGTGAAAGCAGAAGGAAAAATCACCGCAGAACTGGCCGACCGCGCCCTCACGATGCTCGAGATTGATCGCGACGGATTCGACCAATGGGACAAGCGCATCATCGAAACGTTGATTCACAAATTTAATGGTGGTCCGGTTGGTTTGAATTCGCTCGCGGTGGCAATTGGCGAAGAAGCTGGCACGCTTGAGGAAGTGAACGAGCCATATTTAATCATGGAAGGCTACATCAAACGCACTCCGCAAGGCCGCGTAGCTACAGCGAACGCCTATCGCAAACTCGGGCTCAAACCGCCAGCCAGCGCGCAAGCGGAATTATTATAGCGCAAGCTTCGGGCTTGCGATTTAGGTTAGTTCGCAAGCCAGAGGCTCGCGCCACTCCATGCAATTGACCGCTGATTTTTTCCAGCAGACGTCGAAGGTTTTCACGGTCGGCGAGCTGACCCGACAAATTCGCGGAACGTTGGAAACAAAATTCGGCGCAGTCTGGGTCCAGGGCGAAATTTCGAATTACAAACTGCATCCGAGCGGCCATCAGTATTTCACGCTCAAAGACCAGCGCGCCCAGATCGCGTGCGTGATTTGGCGCGACACGATGTTGCCGCCACGACAACCTCTTGTCGACGGGACCCAGGTGCAGGTTTACGGCACCGTCACCATTTTCGAAGCGCGCGGACAATATCAGCTTAATGTCCAGATTCTTCAGCCGCGCGGAGTCGGCCTGCTTCAGCCAAAATTCGAAGCGCTCAAGCGCAAGCTTCAGGCGGAAGGATTGTTCGCGCCGGAACGCAAACGGCCATTGCCGAAATTTCCGCGGCGAATTGGAATCGTGACGTCACTAAGCGGCGCAGCGATCCGCGATATGCTCAACGTGCTGCGCCGTCGCGCACCGTGGTTGCAGATTTTGATCAATCCGGTGCGAGTGCAGGGAACAGGCGCCGCCCAGGAGATCGCCGTCGCTGTTCGCGAGCTCGCCACGCCTAACGAGGCATTTGCGCCACTTGATCTTATCGTGGTCACGCGCGGCGGCGGGAGCATCGAAGATTTGTGGGAATTCAACGAAGAAATTGTAGCGCGAGCAATATTCAATTCCACCGTGCCAATTGTCTCCGCGGTCGGTCACGAAATCGATTTTACGATTTGTGATTTCGTCGCGGACCTGCGCGCGCCCACACCAAGCGCCGCAGCGGAATTGATCGTGCCCGACATTATCGATCTCCAGCGGCAGATCGATGGTTGCGCGCGCGGACTTGCGCGCCAGTTGCTGAACCGGGTACGCGACGCGCAACAGCGGCTGGACCACGCGCGCGAGATTTTGCAGCGCTGTCTCGCGCACAAGATCGACACCTACAAACGCGGTCTCCTCCACATCACTGCCGCGTTACAAGCGCGCAGTCCCGCGCGCGAACTCACGGCACGCCGCAACCGCTTCATCGATTTGCATCGGCGGCTAGTTGTGTCGCCGGGGCGATTGCTCGAAAACGCAAGGCACCGTTTCCGCCGCATCGAAGGAATTCTGCGTGTGCTCGGGCCAGACGCGACGTTGCGACGCGGCTACAGCATCACCATAAACGAGCACGGAAAAATCATCCGCACAATCGCAGCAGTCCGGCCGAAGGTGAAAATCCGCACCCGCGTAAGCGACGGCGAATTCAGCTCGGAGGTATTGTAAGTAGAAAATGTTAAATGATTTGACCCCAGATCACCCGATTCGATGGATACTTGTTTCGCCAGCCGCTCTAGGCGACATGTATTGGCTGAAGGATTTGAATTCAACAAACGGGATACACATCAATGGCCTTCTTTTCACTTACGGTGAGTTGAAGGATGGCGACACAATCCGATTTGGTTCCGTCATAGCGATTTTCGCAGAAAGTTGCCGCAAACGGTGGTCAACCTGCGCGATTAGAACGTTCTGGACGAGTTCCACCACAAGACAAAAATCCGCCGCGGCAGCCGGAGGGGACACAGTGAAAATGGAATTCGATAACTCAAGCAAAGAAAAAGTCGGTCGAGTTGACCACGTCAGTTTGCAGCATCAAATGACACACGACCTGGCTATTCAAGAGGCGAAGG
>QHNF01000106.1:10155-12396 GCA_003218345.1 Verrucomicrobiota bacterium
TCCGCACTCAACTTTTGGAGGAACAAGATCAGAAACATGAAGGCCCGCTCTTCTATCCGGCTTTGGTAGGCTAAGCGGGATGCCGTGAGCGATGCAATCGGATACGCGAAGCACTGCAGCCGCTCACATGATCCTGTGATTCGCGTTTACGACGATGCTGGCAACGTGATCGAAACGCACGAGCACGCGGGCGAGTTCAAACGAATGGTAGTGAGATAACATTTCAGACTTCGAGTAAAACAAAGACCCGCCACGCTGCGTGAAACAACAAAGCGTTGACTCGGTTGGCTGCCGGGCTGAATAGAACAATTAACAGAAGGAGATCAATCATGATGTACATGTTAGTTCGTCACAAAGTCGCTGATTTCGCTAAATGGAAACCGGTATATGACGCGCACCTGTCGGCGCGGCAGAAGGCCGGACTAAATGAGGAACATATTTTCCGCAACGCCGACGACCCAAATGAAGTGTTGCTGCTTTTCTCGATGGAAGATCTCGATAAGGCGAAAGCATCTGCGCCAGGCCATGGAGAAGGCCGGAGTAAGCGAGAAGCCGGACGTTTATTTTCTCAAATAGCGACTTCAAGCCGTTCGACAACTGTCAAACTGGCCAGCTTTCGATCTGGCGAGACTCAATCAGCTACGACACCGATCCATCAGCAGGACGTGGTCACAGGCAGCGGTAACTACTGAGGTTCGCTTCCAAGTAGGCTTAGCGAAGGGCCTCTAGGCGGCCCTTCTCCCATATCGGGCTAGCAAAACAGCGACGAGTAAGACACGCCGCAGCAGCTTACCGGATCCCGGTGTCGCATTGCCATTCGAGTCACTTTGCCCGCAACAAGATGTTACGTCGCCTCCCGGGGGCATTAAACCTCGATAGCCGGAATATTGGAAGATCCAGCTTGAGAACTTTGTTCCTTCGTTTCCGTAGAAGGAGGTGACGGATTGAAACAGTAATAGGAGTGGTAATCAATTGCGCGTCGCTTCGGGCAAGCAAGTAAGGAAAGCCAATCGCACTGCGCCCAATCAACAAAGGACGCCGCCGATGAAAGCAAGAAGCTCACGTTTCGATACTTTGGTCACTCGTTATTATCCCGCCGTCTACAGCTTCGCTTCTCGACTGACCGATGATCCTGTGGAAGCAGTTCTGTTAACGCACGACGCATTCAATAGCACCCGAAAACAACTGCAGAGTCGTCGCGATGACGTCGCGCTTGTGATAATCCTTCTAAACGCTGTAATCGGGGCGGGTTTTGCCACACATTTGATCCGATCTCACCTTTCACCTGGATTGGAGCTAAGATGACGCGCTTGGTTCTGAATTGCGAAGGAACTGATCTCGTGTCGCATGCGTTGTTTGACGACATTGTCATGATTGGCCGTGCTCCATCGAACAACATAGTCATTGATCATTCGACAGTATCAGAGCAGCACGCCCTGCTTCTGAGGGTGGGCGCCTCCTTTTGGCTAAAGGATTTAAATTCTACGAACGGGACACAGATCAATGACGTCCTTGTCACTGACGCTGAGTTGAAAGATGGCGACAAAATCCGACTTGGGTCCGTCGTAGCGGTTTTTGCGGGATGTTGCCGCAGAGGCTGGTCAAGCCGCGCGACGAGAAAATTTTGGACGACTATTTCGGTCTAGGGTTACAACGCCGGGAGGCTGAGCGGTAACGAGCGACATCTGAGACAAGATTGACGCAGGCTTTATTGTCGCGCGGGCGAATCGCGTGCAGGAGAAACTGCTGTTAGAGGTCGTTCATGCGTCTGATATGGTTCTGCCAAAAGTCCACAAAATTGCTCAGCTTTTCGATCCGCCCGCACAACCAAACGTTTTCTGCCGTCGCGATGTGCGTCTGCAACCCAGATCGTTCGCCCGTTGGAATCAATCGCTGAGACGCAGCCCCAACTCCAACCGGCTTTGTTGGATAAAAGCGGCAGCGGCCAGAGCATGCGCTCCGGACACAGCTGAGGGCAAAATTTGCCTCAAGAACGCAAATGAACGTTAGGCGACCGCTCATTGTCAAAAAAGGACGGAGTCGTTATGAGAGTGGCGAACTCAATCGACGAGCTGCGGCAACAGATTCACGACGACCTCCGGATCCAACATCCCGAATGGATCGAGGCAAATGCGAATGCCCCGAATGTGACTTCTACGAGGCACGCCTAATGGAAGAGCTCGATATTTTGACGCGACGGGGATCCAACGAGTCCATCGCCGCGATTCATCGCGCCGTTGA
>QHNF01000106.1:12416-12926 GCA_003218345.1 Verrucomicrobiota bacterium
CGGCCCGTCGCAGCCCACAGCGGTGGCGGCGAGATGATGCAGTTGGCAACGTGATCGAGCCGCACGAGCAGGCGGGCGAGTTCACGAAGATTTGAGGGGCAGGCAAACGATCCTATGCCGGCCGAGACGGCTGACGCTATAGGTTGCCCGACGTGCAACGGTCGGATGAAAGCAGCTTTCTCGGTAAATAAATTCGGTTGCAGAAAATCGGCAGTGAAATTGATTTGTCATCTTGTCGAAACTTATGGACCTGAGTGTCCGACCGCTTGCAGCCGACGATTTTGATAACTTCATCAACTATTGGCTTGGCCTTTCACAAGCGGAGATCGAGCGCTTAGGAATCGCAATCGATCGCGTGCCGTCAGCTGCTCGAATGCGTTCTGACCTGGAGGCGATGCTCGCTGCGCCGTATGATGACGTGCGCAGTTTTGTGCTTGCCTGGTGCATCAACGGCGAGGCGATCGGCCATTCATCACTCAAAGACATCGTGCCGGGTGACTTTGGCAGCAT
>QHNF01000106.1:13054-22026 GCA_003218345.1 Verrucomicrobiota bacterium
GAAGCGCATCGTTTGCGAACCTAAAGCCGACAACCCGCCGCCGAATCGGCTGCTGCAACGGATGGGATTTCCGCTCATTCGACGCGCATCGGGAGATCATCGGAACTGAGCAGGATCTGCAAGCTCAATCGTTACGATATCGTGCGCGAGATCGCTGAAGATTATTTGCTTATGCGCCCTTCGCACAAACACGAAGCCGGAAAGGGACACTACGGATAGCTTCATCATCCTAAGCCTTGCTGGTTGCGAGACGCTGGTGTGGTGATCCTGACGCAATCGTTAGTGCAGTACGCTACGCGAAATTATACAGTTGCTCACATAAACAGAAGCCACCCCCGGACAAGCCTGACGGTTAATTGCAAAATGTTGCTGCTTGTTAGGCTGCGCTGCTTTTACTGATTGTTGACGACCGTTTGCGGCGCAGGTTTGGCCAAGTTGACTGCTTCGTAACGGACTGTACTGAGTTTGCCATCCTCATCGCGCACTACTAGATCGGAGTTCACCTTTTTACTTGCTCGGCCAATAGGCCGAACTGCGGGATGCCATCGGGGTCAAGCTCTTTCTTATAACGGAATGTGACCGGTTTTACCCCGAGGATCGCTTGGCTGGCCTTGTCCATCGGTTTGATTGCTTCCTTGAAGCGCGTGGAGGAAGTCATGGTGCCAGCTGACCATTGAAGCCAGCGACTACTTCTACTCCCTTTGCAACCGTGACTCCACGGATACCGGCAATAAAGGTGGCGTTTTGCATTTCTACTCTGCCGATGCGGATCTGGCCAGATTCGCCGGCAACCCCTGGATTGCCGATATCGATGTTGTCACTGCCTGTGGTCAGGTTTGAACCGGCACCCGTGCCCAGGGCGATGTTGCGGCTGCCCGTTGTGTTGTTTTTGAGCGCACGAGCACCATTGGCCGTATTGCCGTTGCCGGTTGTGTTGCTATTGAGAGCCTCCCAACCATTCGCCGTGTTTTGGCTGCCGTTATTGTTGAAAAGCGCGTCAACACCGGTGGCCGTGTTTTGGCTGCCGTTTACGTTGAAATAGAGCGCCTCAAGCCCATTGGCCGTGTTGTTCCTGCCGGTAATGTTGTTTACGAGCGCAAATCCACCGTTCGCCGTGTTGTTGTAGCCGGTTCTGTTGAGTACAAGCGCTTGAACACCGATGGCAGTGCTTGTGCTGCCGGTGATGTTGAGTTCGAGCGCTTCAACACCGATGGCCGTATTACCGTTGCCGGTCGTGTTGGAACCGAGTGCCTCCTCGCCGGTGGCCGTGTTTAAAAAGCCGGTTGTGTTACTAGATAGCGCAGAAGACCCCGTGGCCGTGTTGAAGTAGCCCGCTGTGTTGCTAAAGAGCGCTTGAAAACCGATGGCGGTGTTGTCAGTACCGGTCGTCAGGTCGAAGAGCGCATTGTCCCCCTCAGCCGTGTTCTGGTTGGGATAGCCTCCGTCTGGTGGTGGAGTAACGGCCCTACTGCCGGGCGGAAGCCCGAAGCAGGCTAACGCGAGGAGAAATAGTGGAATTGCATTTTTGAGTTGAATCGACGGATTCATGGTTCTTCCTTCCTTTTGTTTCCCCGCTGCGTTGATTCAGTTGATGGCGGGTCCGGAAGAGACGAAGAACCTAGCGGGGGAATATTCTCCGCTTGATTCAGATCCGTTTAGCGACGCCGAGTTTTGAAAAAATCTCGCCGGGTTGTCAAGCCAATTCGCCGCAAGCGCAGATCGCAGATTCGAGTTCCAGAAAGGCAGTCAACTTTTCATCGGCCCGCACAACAAAACGCTTTCCGTCGCCGCGATGTGCGTCTGCAATCCAGATCGTTCGTCCGTTGGAATCAATCGCTGAGACACAGCCCCGACTCCATCCGGCTTTGCCGAGATTGCCAGCGATTATGTTCCCTTTACTTCACGCGCGATTTGCCCCTTTTGCTCTCCACAAGCCATAACAAACTAGTTCAAAGACAAAGGCTCCCTCCCACAAAAATGGGCCCGCTGGGAATGGCTTTGAAGTCAAAACCAGGATTGCGAAGAAGTTGTCTTTTAAGGTGCGATGGTAATTAGCTACGCATTCGGAACACATCGAGCGCGTCGCAGCAGAAACGTTGTTGAGCCTGTTGACGACGTGACATGACTTCCGTTTACGAGCATCTAGTCTGGTGCTCTCAGCGTCGGCGCACGTGTTCCGTGTCGGTAACCTTGACACTTTCTGATGAACGGTCGGCTCGCTAGGATTCTTGGAAGAGAATTAAAGTCACTACGCACGGAGTTGTGCTAATTATTAGCGAGAGTGAGGTACGATCAGCGAGGGTCATGGCTTAAAACCTCTGATCTGTCTTCCGCAGGAACTCGTGTTCATTGAGCGCGTTGTGGTGGAACGCCGCGCGCGATGATACATTGCGGACGGATGAAACCTTTGATACGGATTTTCTCACTTGTGATCGCCAGCATGTGGAGCGCGATTGGTCCAATCGACGCACAGGTCAACGTTACCCAGGAACACAACCATCTTTCTCGCGATGGCCTTTATGTCGATTCAGCCTTCACGCGGTCCGCCGCTGCTAGTGTGAGACGCGACCTGAACTTCAATGGCACGATTTCAGGCAACGTTTACGCGCAACCACTTTACGTCGAAGGTGGGCCCGGCGGTCGGGCGAAAGTTATTGTGGCCACTGAATCAAACAACATTTATGCGCTGGATGCCCTTGACGGCAGCGTTATTTGGCAGCGGAACGTCGGCGCACCTGTCACTTCGGGTCTGCCATGCGGCAATATTAGTCCGCTGGGCATCACTGGCACGCCCGTTGTGCATCTTGCTTCCAGGTCATTGTTCTTCGATGCCATGATCACTGGCCCGATTAAGAGGCATTTCATTTTTTCGTTGAATGTTGACACCGGCGCGACCAATCCCGGCTGGCCGGTGGATGTGAATGCCACCGCTTCCTACAACGGCAGCACCTTTACTTCGTTGATCCAGAACCAACGCGCCGCACTCGGGCTGGTCAATGGCGTGGTATACGTGCCGTATTCCGGACACTTCGGCGATTGCGGCACATATCACGGCTGGGTTGTCGGCGTGCCAATTAATAATCCGTCCCATGTGACCGCCTGGGCAACTAGAGCGATCGGTGGCGGAATTTGGGGCCATGGCGGTATTGCCAGTGATGGCACCAACATGTTCGTGATCACTGGGAATACGTTCAACACTGGAGGCCACTGGGGCGGTGGCGAAGCAATTATTCGTTTGCACGCTGGGCCAATCTTCAGTGGCAACCCGATCGATTATTGGGCGCCTACTAACTGGCTGTCCCTCGATAACGGTGACATCGACCTTGGTGGATGCGGCGCGGTGCTTATCGATGTTCCCGGCGCGACGCCTTCCCAGCTGGCGCTTGCCTTGGGAAAAGACGGCAAAGCCTATTTACGTAACCGTAATAATCTCGGCGGGATCACCGCACCGGTGGCGTCCGCGAATATTGCTAATTCCGTGAGAGGCCAGTCGGCTGCCAGTTACCGGACCAGCCAAGGAACATATTTTGTCTTTCGTAACGGGAGCAGCGCTGTTTCGGCTTACAAAATCACTGCCACAAATCCACCCACTATAGTCCCTGCGTGGAGCGTGAGCCAGACCGGTAAGGGCTCGCCTTGGGTCACAACTACTGATGGGACCAATAACGCGATTGTCTGGGTAGTCGGCGCCGAGGGTGACCAGCGATTACACGGTTACAATGGCGATACCGGCACAGTCGTTTTCGCAGGCGGTGGGCCGAACGAGCTGATGACCAATACGCGCAAATGGAACACCGGCATCGTCGCTCGCGGTCGGATCTACTTCGCCGCCAGCAACAAAGTCTATGCTTTTGCCGTGCCATGAGGACCCCGTACGGCCATCCAACCGCGACAAGGACTCCGGCGCCCCATTGAACGAATTAGCTTACAACGGAGTATGTTGTTTGTTAATTGGAATCAATCTATAAGAAGCTACAGGGTAAGGGCACGCAAATACGAAACACGCACAGCGTGGTATCCAAAAAAGACGGCGCCGTCGTCAAGAGAGATTCCGCGACTCCTTTTGATTTCACTTGGACACCAACCGCAATAGGAACCGACACGTTTGTTGCGACACGTGGAGTTCCATTGGAGGAACGGGAAGCAGCGGCGTGTCTATCACAGTAAATTTTAGGGTTGTGGCAGCGTCAAGCCCTACACCGGCCCCAACTTTAACGCCTACTCCAACCGCAACGGTTATCGCCATGAACACGCGAATCGAGCCTGCCGATGCGGTGTTTGGCAACTTCGCTGCCATTCGCTCGTCTTTGGTACCGTGATTCCAGATGCAATCAGCAACGCCAAGTTTACAGGCGCTCACATGACGCTGTGATTCGCGTTTTCGATTCAGCGGGCACCCTGATCGAGACGCACGAGCACGACGGCGCGTTCAGAGAACAAAACACTCATCTGATTACGCGTTCGCAGGGTAGGAAAAGACGGCGATTCGCATCGTCGGCGGTCCAAACGCTTTCTGTCCTGCGTTGTAATCGCTGATGGACGAATCGTCGGAGTAGTTTACATGTCAGGCGTCATCAAAAACGCATATGAGGTGTAGTCCTACAAAAAACCGCGCGAATTTAGATGCTTATTACGAATCGCTTACAATTAATCTAGCGCCAACTCAAATGAGCGTTGGCATACGGTAAGCTACATCTCCCTTTCAAAGCACTCGACCGGCTCGCTTTCGCACAGTGGAGAAATAGCACCTGCCAAGAAAACCACGCTACTGGTTGAATCCAGATGAACAGCGCTACGACCAGCAGACCCGACGACGAAAAACGATTCGTCGTCAGCGCCGTCGAGTTCAAAAAGTCACGCACGATAGCTGGTTGGAATTCAAACCGCAGCGTAACGATGACCAGCTCACAACACGTTTACGAAATTCGACCGCGTAAAGATCACCGTGGGTTTGATCTAATTAGCGACCGGCTGCCATTGGGACTACTATGGTTTGAAGGACCGGACGCAATTGTCGACGCCGTCATTTATGCGAAGTTTTACTCGCGCTCGCGCCCGGCGATCATTTGTGTGTTCGACGAATCCGGCGCCGTGGTCGGGACGGTCGAATCAGCGGGCGATTTTTGCGAGTGGTAAATATTTCTGCGCGCGCGGCGGCTACTGATTGCTCAAGACCACTTGTGGCGCAGGTTTGTCCATTTCAAGCCGGGCGCTGACTTTTTGGATTTGCGCTGCCTGCTCGTCGAGACGGCCAGTGAGCTGTGCAACTGTCGCTTGGAAGTTCTTTTTCTGCTGCGCCACCGCCGACTTTAATTGCGTGATGGTCGCTTGCTGTTCCTCTACCTTGCGGTGCTCCTTCAAGAACTCATTAAGCAACATCGCGTTCACCGCTTCATAGCGCACGCTATAGACTTTTCCTTGGTCGTCACTAGCTACCAAAGCGGGATTTACCTTTTCCACTTGTTCGGCTATTAGGCCGAACTGCGGAATACGATCCGGATCAAGCTCGTGCTTGTAACGGAACGTGACCGGTTCGAGTGCAAGGATGGCTTCACTCGCCTTGTCCATCGGCTTGATCGCTTCCTTGAAGCGGGCTGAGGAGGTAACGGTGCCGAGGCGACCGACGGCATCGACAATTACTCCTACCCCGCTGGCCACGGTGGCTCCAGCGATGCCGGCAATAAAGGTTGCATGCTGCGTTCCTTGTTCGCCGATGCGGATGACATTGGAGTCGCCCGCTACACCTGCATTGCCAATGTCGATGTTGTTATGGCCGCTGCCAAGGTTAAAACCGGCGTTACTCCCCAGCGCGACATTGAACGAGCCGGTGGCGTTGTAAAGTGCCTTAAACCCTTCCGCAGTGTTGTCGTGACCGATTGCATTGAGCCAGAGTGCACTGTAGCCGTTGCCGGTGTTACCGCTGCCGCCGTAGTTGTGCAGGAGCGCGTCAAAGCCGCTAGCTGTATTGAAATTGCCTGTTCTGTCGCCTTGAACCCGCTCGAGCACCGCTGGCCATGTTGTAGTTGCCCGTCGTGTTGCGCTGGAGCACCTGGTAACCACTGGCCGTATTGTACGTGCCCGTTGTATTGCCGTAGAGCGCGTTGGCACCGTTTGAGGTATTAGCAAATCCCTCGGTGTTACTAAAAAGCGCAGCCCATCCTGTAGCCGTGTTGAAATCTCCGGTCGTGTTTGCTAACAGCGCCCTGACTCCGAGGGCCGTATTGTGATGACGTGTCGTATCGTTAAAGAGCGCTTGAAAACCAATGGCGGTGTTGCTAATGCCAGTTGTAAGACTAAAAAGCGCATCAGTACCCTCAGCGGTATTGCCTCCAGGATAGCCTCCGTCTGGCGGGGGGCTGACGGCTTGCGCTCTCGGCGAAAGCGCAAGACAGGTCAGCAGGAGCGCGATGACAAATAGTGGAGCTAATTTTTTGAGCTGAATCAATGAATCCATGGTTTTTCCTTTCTGTTTCCCCGCTACGTTTGATTCTGCGATTGCAGGTCTGGAAGAGGCGAAGAGCCTAGCGGGGGAAAAGTCCTCCGACGGATTCAGATCTTTTTCGCAGATTTTGCGAAAAATCCCGCCACTTGTCAAGCCAATTCGCCGCAACCACGAATCGCCGCTTCCAGTTCCACAGAAGCAGTCGGCTTTTCATCCGCACGCACGATTCCGGTCCTTATGTGTTGACCCTGTGGGCGGTTGCCTCCTAAGCCACGAGACGTTTCCTCTCACTTTTATTCCGTGCGTAGCGCGGTAATTGGATGCACGTGCATGGCGCGACAGGCCGGAAGAAAACAGGCGAGGAGCGCGGCCAGCACGAGCAACAAACTCGAACTGATCAGCGCGAACGGATCGCTTGGACTTACTTTATACAAAATTTGCGAGAGCACACGTCCCGCACCTAACGAAAGCAGAAGTCCGACGCTGACGGTAAGCGCCGTCTGGATCGCATCTTGGCGCATAATGAGCGCGAAAACATGATTAGACCAGCGGTCCGATGTTATGTGCAACCTCGCAGTAGAAAGATAAGCAGTAAAATGGGAGTGGGTATGCCTAGGCGCCATAGCAAAATATGTCCTGTCACACCGGCTTCTTTAACTGTGTGGCTCAAACGCATTTCAAACACTCCTTCCTTTATTTACTCATTGCGCACGCGGAGCAGACTCCCGCGTTTCGCGCAATGACTGCTTCATGCCTCAATCCTACAACCGGCTGAGTCAGCTCGTCATTACGGCACTCTTCTTCCCCTCGAGCCGAGAACAAAGAAGATCACGCACATCACCAGGAAGGAGAAAGAACAAGAACTTGGCAATTCCTGCCGATGCCGCTGCGATGCCGCCAAATCCAAGCACCGCTGCTATCAACGCTATTATAAGAAAAGCTATAGCACAGCCTAACATGCTTTCACCTCCTTGTTACAAACGAATCGAAGCAATCCATCGTCATGGCCGTGTTCCCGTTCGAATTACCCATCTGAACATTCGTAAATATTATGAACATGGACGTTACCATGACAATATGACAGCGGCACTGAAGAGAACCTCAGTGCCGCTATACATTGGCATTTCGGTGTTGCACCGGCCTTTGCGCTGTCGATGGTTTAGCTGCAACTCGGAGGGTGCATTCTATTCCGACGCAGAGTCTAATCGCCGGGCTGCTTCGACTTTGTGCGTTCGTTCTGCCGAGTGCGTTCCGTGTGATGTTTCCTTGACCTCAGGCTTTTACTTCTTTTTCCTTTGTTAGGTGTCGTAGCTGTCTCATCCTGACCGGAGAATTTTTGTCTGTTCTCTTCAGCGTTGGTGCGCCCAGACAGCGAGCTATTGTATCCCTGCTGGTTCATGTGGGTGTTAACCCAGGGATTGTTCGTCGGACCATAGCTATTAGGCCCACCCGTTTGGCCCCCGCTGTATCCTTGCGCTATCGCGCCTGCAGTTAAGGCTATAAAACCCGCTGCTACAGCAGCGGCCACTTTAGTTTCGACAGATAATTTCATGTTCTCTCCTATTTGATGTTTTGATCTCGCCTTTGCCGATCGACGAGTCTTTCCCGCACAGCTCCCTTTTCGCCTCCTTTGGATCAGCGAGAGAAGTGCTCGTTCGCAAGGACGAGCCAGTTCAATCTCCTGAAACGAGGGCTTCCCTTGTGGTACCCTTCGATTTCCACCGCGTCGACGGATGTCCGCCTTGGTCCCGCAGATGCCTGAGCATCAAAACCCTCGAACATCGTGGCGTTCATAACGTTCTGCGAGAGATGGAGCTCTGATTTTTATCTCTCTCTGCGTAATGTCGCGCCGTCGCGAAAGATTTTTGTCGCGCTTCCGACAGTAGGAAATCTCTAATCGCTCTGAGCAGTATACCGCGGGCTTGCTGAAGAAACTATCTGCGAGAGGTATCGCGCTGTGCTTCGTTTGTGCTTAATCATCTTCCTGATTATTGCTGCGATTCTCGTACTAGTGGTGAACTGTAGTAATTCCTCTGCGTGGGGAGACAAGAGGTGTCAGTCCTTACTTTTGACACAACGAAGTCATGATTCGGGAAGGATCCAATCACCTTTCCAGCTTAAACGCCAGGGTCGCGAGCGGGGGCAAATGAATAAGGATTGAATATTAACGGCTCATCCACGGAACATCCTGGCTTTGGACACCGCCGAAATTTCCTACGTTGCCGCCGCCATAGGTTTCAGCATCGGTGTTGATGATCTCACGATACAAACCGGACTCGGGGACGCCGAGGCGATAATCGTAGCGCACCACCGGCGTTGCGCTCACTACAAACGCGACTATGTCGCCCTCGCGCGATTTTCTCAGAAATGAAACGACACTGTTTTCTGCATCGTGAAGGTCGATCCAATCAAATCCTTCGTAGGTATCATCCAGCTGCCAAAGCGCCGGCTCGCTTTTGTAAATGTAATTCAAATGTTGCGTCAGCCGGCGCAAGCCATCGTGACGAGGGAGATCAATCAGTTGCCAGTC
>QHNF01000467.1:0-241 GCA_003218345.1 Verrucomicrobiota bacterium
TAAAGCAACCCGGCCGACGGCAGTGAATCTTTCCTGGGCGCTCGAGCGCCAGCTAAGGAACATCGCAGAAGGGAAAACCCCGAAAGAGAAGATCGCCTTGGCCCTGCGCACCGCGAGACTGATTGCCGAAGAAGACAAGGAGCACTGCCGGATGATTGGGCAGCACGGGTTGAAGGTCATTCAGCAAATTGCTCGAAAGAAAGTGGGGAAGCCGGTGAATGTGCTAACGCACTGCAACGCG
>QHNF01000467.1:314-2480 GCA_003218345.1 Verrucomicrobiota bacterium
GACGAGACCAAGGAATCAGGGTTCGAAACTTACGGCCTGGGAGCTGGGCGAGCACGGCGTGCCGCATACGGTAATCGCGGACAGCGCGGCAGGGCATTTGATGCAACACGGCGAAGCAGATCTGGTGATTGTCGGAACAGATCGCACGACCTACACGGGAGATGTTGCAAACAAGATCGGAACCTATCTGAAGGCGCTGGCAGCGAAGGACAATAATGTTCCTTTCTATGTGGCGTTGCCTTCATCTTCGTTTGACTGGAAGATGCGGGACGGCTTGAAAGAGATTCCGATCGAAGAGCGCGGCGGGGAGGAAATAAAACACGCCGACGGCTGGCTTGAGGGACGACAGGTAGAGGTGTGCGTTGCGCGAGAGGGAAGTCCAGCTGCCAATTACGGGTTCGACGTGACGCCAAGACACCTGGTAACCGGACTGATTACCGAGCGAGGCGTGTGTGAAGCGAACGAGAAAAGTATCCGTGCGCTTTTTCCCGGGCAGGCGCCGTGAGCAAATACATAAAGTTCACGTGCGAACACGCGGGGGAGATCAGCCCGTTCGACGGGCTTGCCGAATTGAACGCATACAGGCGGAAACTCCTTCAGCTTCGACTGATCGGTCAGGACTCAGATCGCGTTGGCTTTGGTAACTTGAGCGTGTGAGACGGTCGGACCAACAATTTTTATATCACAGGCTCAGCAACAGGCGGAATCNNNGGCTTACGATTTCAAAAGGAACTGGCTCCGATATGAGGGGTTGGCGATTCCTTCATCCGAGTCGCTGACACACGCTGCGATTTACGAGCGGGATGCAGAAGTTGGGGCGGTTATACATTGTCATAACTCAAAGTTATGGGCCCTCCTTCTAAATCACACTCCGACAACATCGAAGGCTGTTGACTACGGCACACCTGAGATGGCGTATGAAATAACGCGCCTTTTCAATGTGACCGACTTGCAAGACAGAAAGCTTCTTGTCATGGCCGGACACGAAGGAGGCATTATAGCTTTCGGGAGAAATCTCGCAGGGGCGTTCGACGTTCTGCTGCGCGAGCGGAAGCAACACTTGTCTGGTGAAATGTGTGCCGACAGCTAAAGACGCACAGCTTCCTAAGGTGTTGGCATAGGTATCGGAGGGATAGTCGGCGTGACAGTTAAACCGGGAGTAGGACTAGCGGGAGTAGGACTAACAACGACTACTGTGGTTGAGGTACCTCCTCCGCCTTCTTTGGGCTCCTTCCGGTAGGTTATGAAGAGCGTTGCCCCGGCTATTGCCCCGGCTATTGGCTGAACTCTGACGTGAGCCGGGCCTGCTATTATCACCCGATTGACGGCTTCCGGGGGATTTTGCGAGGCCGCCCCGGTGCTCAAATCGATCCGGCTGGCAGTCAGAACGTGCGCGGCCTGCCCAGTTTCAGTTTCACTGTTTAGCGTTACCCTCAGAACGCCGCGATCAATGCCCCCTTCTTGCGTAAAATTTGTGACCTTAAGAAAATGATCGTCGGGGACTACGACCACGAGCGGCGAATCGGTGACAATTTTGCTTTTAAATTCTCCAGCCAACACAGAGCTTGTGGCAGCACTCCAAAGAAACAAAGCGACTGAACATCGGCCGACGATTTTCATGGTTTGAGATATAAGCGCGATCAACGCGTTCGCCAATTGGAATCGGCGTTGGCCAGCACTTTGCGCGCAGAAATCCTCGCGCACTTGCGTCCACAGCCGTTTGCGTGAAGCGTAACGCTGCGTGGCATGGCTGATGATTTTCTCGAACCGAAGGAGAAGCCGAGCGTTACCCGGCGAAGGTTTCTTGGCACGACTCTGGCAAGTGGCGCCGCGCTTTTGGCAGGACGAGCGGCCATAGTCTTGGGCGCCAACTCGCCATCCTCACCGCAAGCAGGCATGGCTGCGAATCCTACTTGGAAATTGGGCGGCGATTTGACGGTCAATCGGCTCGGTTTTGGCGCAATGCGCGTCACCGGGGAGGGCATTTGGGGTTGGCCGCCTGACCGGCAGAACGCGCTCAAGGTTTTGAAGCGCGCAGTTGAGCTCGGTGTGAATTTGATCGATACGGCGGACGCGTACGGTCCGGAAACAAGCGAACTGCTCATAGCAGAAGCGCTCCATCCGTATCCCAAGGGACTCGTTATCGCCACGAAGGGCGGTCTGACT
>QHNF01000107.1 GCA_003218345.1 Verrucomicrobiota bacterium
AGAAACTGCATCCCGTGCGCTGCGTGTCTTTTTTGAGCGCTTGCGCCTGATTCGTTCCTTGGGAATGATGAAAAGGCATGCCTGCAACGCTGGAGCAAACCGGAACAAACGTCGTTACGCCCCGTTCCGCTTTCATTTTGCGATTCGGCAGCACGATCGCGCTTTGGTCGATTGCGCTGCTGATCATGTTTACCGGATACGAGATATTGTTTTGGGTGTTGATCAGCGTGTTCGGATTGATCGGGCTGCTGGAATTTTACCGCATGCTCGATCACAAGGGTCTGCCGAATTTCAAAATCACGGGAATGATTTGCGGCGCCGTCCTGCTCGCCGGCAGCTTTTATTACTTCTCCAAGATCGGCCCGGCACATTCCTACGACTTCGAGGTTGCGGTCTTGCTCTTTTTTTTACTCACGGTTTTCGGGCGGCAAATGTTTACGCGCCTTCGCCATGACGAGCCGTTGCAGACGATGGCTTACACTTTGTTTGGTCTCCTTTACGTGCTTTGGCTTTTCAATTTCATCACGAAAATCGTCTATCTTACGCCGCGTTCGAGCACAGGTCAGCTGACCGGGCAATTCTATGTATTGTACCTGATCGCAGTCACTAAGTTTGCAGACATGGGCGCGTATTTGACCGGCAGCGCGGTCGGACGGCATTTGATGGTCCCGCACATTAGCGGGAAGAAAACCTGGGAAGGATTTCTTGGCGCCATCGTTTTTGCGCTGCTCTGCAGCCTGGCGCTGTTTAAATTGATGCCGGGCCATTTGCCGGCGCTGACCTGGACGCATGCGACGATCCTCGGGTTGTTTCTTGGGTTCGCTGCAGTAGTCGGTGATTTGGCCGAATCAATCATAAAGCGCAGCACTGACGTAAAGGATTCGGGGAACCTGTTGCCGGGAATCGGTGGCGCGCTCGATCTTTTGGACAGTCTCCTGTTCACCGCGCCGCTTCTGTTTTTCTATCTGCGGCTGGTAATTCGCGTACCGTAAATAAATGTGCGGAGTAACCACGAATGAACACGAATCCCCGGGAATAGAGAGAAGACTTGCCCGCGAATGACGCGAATAGACGCGAACAGGAGAATGAGGAAGCGGCTTTTTCGCGTGAATCCGCATGATTAGCGGGCAGTCTCTTTATGAGATTAGTGTCGATTCGTGTCCATTCGTGGTTAAGAGATGAGAACAGAAAATCCCGGGCAGCGTAAACGAGTCGTTATTCTGGGCGCGACCGGATCGATCGGCGAAAGCGCGCTGAAAGTGGCGCGCGATATTCCGGAGCGCATGGAAATCGTTGGAATTGCTGCGAACAGCAACGCCGAAAAACTTGCGGCCGCTGCAAATGAAACGCGCGCGCAATCCGTTTGTCTCGTCGATGAAACGAAGATCGACATTCTCAAGCGCGCGCTCCAGTACGAGCCGCAAATTTTTGCCGGTGAAACGGGGTTGCGCCAGATCGCGTGTCTGACCGATGCCGAGATGGTGCTGGTTGCAATCGTTGGCACCGGCGGACTGCGACCGGCGCTAGCCGCCGTCGAAGCTGGCAAAGATCTCGCGGTGGCGAGCAAAGAGATCCTAGTAATGGCAGGCGAGATCGTAATGCGCAAGGCGCGTGGTAACGGCGTGCATGTCTTGCCAGTGGACAGCGAGCACAACGCGATCTTTCAGTGCATAGTAGCGCAAGCGTCCCCGCTTGCGACAGTGCCCGGGAGCGCAAGCGGGACGCTTACGCTACCTTGGCGCGATATTCGCCGCATCATCCTAACTGCGTCCGGCGGACCATTTCGTGAAATTCCGCGAAGCGATTTCGATTCGATCACTCCTGAGCAGGCGCTTAAGCATCCGACCTGGAACATGGGACCAAAGATCACCATCGATTCTGCGACGCTGTTTAATAAGGGACTGGAAATGATCGAAGCGCATTGGCTTTTTGGTGTCGAGATGAAGCGCGTCGAAGTCGTCATCCATCCGCAGAGTATTGTCCATTCGATGGTCGAGTTCACAGATGGCTCCACGCTCGCGCAATTGAGTTATTCGGATATGTGCTTTCCGATTCAATATGCGGTGACCTGGCCAGATCGCGTCCCAAATACCTTGCCACCACTCGATTTTTCTAAGTTGTCGAAGTTAGAATTTTTCACGCCGCGCTACGGCGATTTTCCTGCACTGAATCTCGCGCGCCGAGCAGGCGAGACTGGTGGCACGTTGCCCGCCGTAATGAATGCCGCGAACGAAATCGCGGTTGCGGCATTTCTAGATCGGCAAGTGCGTTTTCCGGACATCTGGCAGGTTGTCGAAGAAGTGATGAACCGGCACGCACCCGTTGCACACCCTGATCTCGATGCGATATTGGAAGCCGATCAGTGGGCGCGCAAAGACGCACAGGAATGCGTTAAATCGTTAAAAGAGTTACAACGGCAGACGCGATGGCGTGTCCAATCAACCAATCACTGATCACTGGTCACTAATCACCATGATTCTGCAGATCGCCCGCGTTATTCTGATCCTGTTGGAGGTCCTCGTGCTCTTTAATCTGCTCATCGTAGTGCATGAACTCGGGCATTTTCTGGCTGCGCGCTGGCGGGGACTTTACATAGAAAAATTCGGCGTCTGGTTCGGCAAACCGCTCTGGAAAAAAACCATCAACGGCGTCCAATACTCGCTCGGCTCGCTGCCATTCGGGGGCTTTGTGGCGCTGCCGCAACTTGCTCCCATGGACATTATCGAGGGAAAGGCCGATATGGACCGCGCGCGGCTTCCGAGAATTTCCGCGCTCGACAAAGTTATCGTAGCCATTGCCGGCCCGCTGTTCAGTCTTCTGCTGGCGCTTTTTTTTGCCGCCATTGTTTGGGCTGTCGGCCACCCGGTGAGCGAAGCAGATTCAACCACGGTGATTGGCTATGTTTTGCCGGATTCGCCGGCGCAGAAGGTCGGCTTACAACCCGGCGACAGAATCCTGTCAGTGGACGGCAAACCAGTGAGGCGTTTTCTCGGGATGAATGACAGCGTGAGCTGGGACGTGGTGCGAAGCGAAGGCGACAAAATCGCAGTGAAATTTGAGCGGGACGGCAAGACGCAGACCGTTTGGGTGGAGCCTTACAAAGCCGAGACCCGCGGATGGCGCAGAAAAAGTGTACGCCAACTGCTCGTCTATCCGGCAGAAACGCCGATCATCGACAAAGTGGAGCCGAACAGCCCGGCTGCCGCAGCCGGGCTACGTTCAGGGGACATCATTCGCGGATTCGATAAAACGCCTATCTATAATCCGATCGCGTTGTTGGATTACATCAGCAAACATCCAAAGGACCAGCTTGTTCTTCACGTGGAGCGAGGCGGTGCGAGGTTCGACGTTCCGGTAAGACCGGCGCCGCTGCCCACGGGTGGCGAAATGAAGCCGCGAATTGGGATTCAATGGGACACGACAGGGATAGTATCGATCGACCATCCCAATCCGATCGAACAAGTTTACAACAGCGTGACGAGCACATTAAAGACGATTGGCGCGGTGGCGTCGCCGAAGTCGGACGTAAAGTTGCAGCATTTAAGCGGCCCGGTCGGGATCGGTCGAATCTATTATCTGCTTTTCCAAAGCGAACGCGGCTGGCAGCTGGCGCTGTGGTTCAGCGTGATTCTGAATGTGAACCTCGCGATTCTGAACATGCTGCCGATTCCTGTGCTCGACGGCGGACACATTGTGCTGGCGATCATCGAATCGGTGCGCCGCAAACCGGTAAACATGCGAATACTGGAGGTCGTGCAGACAAGCTGCGCAGTAGTGATCATCGGCTACATGCTCTATATCACTTTCTTCGACGTGCAGGATTTGCCGTTTGTCCGCAAAAAACTCGATCAACTCGAAGCGCAATCGCCAGCGAAAAATACGCAGGCGCCATAACTGAGCACCCATTGCGGGAGCTTGCGCAGCGATTAAAATTCTATCGTGAGCATTGAAGACATACGAGCGTTGAAACACGCGAAGCCGTTTCGACCGTTTGAACTGGTGACCAAACACGGCGAGCGCATTTACATCGAGCAACCGATTCGCATCGCGCTGTCTCCTATTGGGGACAGTGTGGCCGGATACGGGCAGGACGGTTCGTTTTTTCTAATGCTGTCTGACATTGTGTCTGTCCGGCGACGTACAGTGCGGAGAAAAAAATCGCGTGACCGCTAGACAGATGATGCGCAGGCAGGACGCCGCTCCGTTCGTACCGTATTGGATGATGTTGGCTGATAGTCGAGAGATTGCGATCGATCACCCGGATTTCGCGAGCATCTCAGAAGAAGAGGAATCAGTGACAGTTTATGACCTTTCGGGTGGAGTTGAGGTTGTGGATTTGACTCTCGTCGTGTCCTTACAGTACGGCGGTCGGTTCGCCGTGAAACGGAAATGAACTACTGCGAGAATCCATTCGTTTATCACCGCCGGAAGACGCGTGAGATGAAAGTCGGCCACGTCGGCATCGGCGGGGCGAACCCGATCCGTGTTCAATCGATGATCACGTGCGACACCATGGACACGGGAGCGTCAATCCAGCAAACAATCGAGCTGGCGAATGCGGGCTGCGAAGTCGTTCGCATCACCGCGCCTACAGTGACGGATGCGCGCAATCTTGAGAATATCGTTAAAGGTCTGCGCGAGCGCGGTTGCAACGTGCCGATTGTCGCGGACATCCATTTCAAACCAGAAGCGGCCATGGAAGCGGCGAAATGGGTGGACAAGGTGCGGATCAACCCGGGCAACTACGCAGATTCAAAAAAATTCGTCATTCGCGAATACACTGATGAGCAGTACGCAGCGGAATTGAATCGGATCCGCGAGCGGTTCTCGCCGCTTGTGGATTTATGCAAGGAACGCGGGATCGCCATGCGCATTGGGACGAATCACGGCTCGCTTTCCGATCGCATCCTGAATCGGTACGGCGATACGCCCCTCGGAATGGTAGAGAGCGCGCTTGAATTCGCCCGGATTGCGCGCGATCTCGATTACCACGACTTCGTTTTCTCGATGAAAGCGAGTAACCCGAAAATCATGATCGCGGCATATCGGCTGCTCGTCGCGCGATTAAACGAACTTGGGCCGGACTGGAATTATCCGCTGCATCTTGGGGTAACCGAGGCCGGCGAAGGCGAAGACGCGCGGATCAAGAGCGCGATCGGGATCGGCTCACTGCTTGCTGATGGAATCGGGGACACGATTCGCGTTTCGCTCACGGAGGACAGCCCGCATGAGATTCCAGTAGCGAGAGCGTTGGTTGAAATGGTTCAGAAGAAAACGCTCAATGCTCAACGTCCAACTCCTAACGTTCAACTTCCATTTGATCCGTTTTCGTATCAGCGGCGAGCGACGGAGACGCTGTCTGCAGCCGGGACAGGTGCTTCCGGCGAGCGAGTTAAAGTTGGCGGCGGACAATTGATTCGCGTAGTCGTTAGGCAGTCGAATTTTGACAAGATCGCGCACAAGATCGACAAGATGGGCGATTACAAGCCGGAGATTATCTATGAGAAGGCGCAG
>QHNF01000126.1:0-6184 GCA_003218345.1 Verrucomicrobiota bacterium
ATCGTGCGAGCGCGCAAGATTCTTCCGATCGTGAGCGTGCAGAACCGGTACAATATTGAGGACCGAAAAACGGAAAACACCCTAGTGTATTGCCAGAAGGAGGGCATTGGTTTTATACCATGGTTCCCTATCGGCGGAGGCAGGGGCTTGCAACCTGAGAATGCGCTGGAAAGAGTGGCCAAGGATCATGGCGTGAGCGTTATCCAGGTCGCGCTTGCTTGGCTTCTGGAGCGATCGCCCGTGATGCTGCCGATTCCCGGGACGTCATCGCTCGCGCATCTGGAAGAAAACGTCGCTGCCGCGAAGCTCAAATTGGCCCCGGCGGAATGGAAAGCGATTGACGCTTTGGCAAGTTAAGGGTTGCGCTGAGCCGCTTCCCACCGTGTAGGTTTACGATTCGACAGGCAAGATGCCTGTCTGCCGAGACAGGCTGGAAGCCTATCTTCCAGTCGAAAACAAATATGCAGCTCTCGCCTCAGTTTGAAAAAGCGTTGATTTACGCTACGCGAATTCACGGCGGACAACTCCGGAAGAAGACCAGGGTTCCCTACGTCGCGCATATCCTCGGGGTCGCTGCAATCGCGATGGAATACGGCGCGAATGAAACCGAAGCGATCGCCGCGCTGTTGCACGATGCAGTAGAGGATTGCGGCGGAGCGACACGGCTGCGTGATATCGAGCGAAAGTTCGGAAAAGACGTCGCGAGAATCGTGGAAGGTTGCACTGACACAGACCAAACACCGAAGCCGCCGTGGCTGGAGCGCAAGAAGGCTTATATAACTCACGTTCGACACGCGCCGATACCGACAAAACTCGTGTCCGCTTCCGACAAGCTGCACAATGTCCGCGCGATCTTGATGGATTATCGCCAGGAAGGAGAAAGACTCTGGTCGCGATTCAATGGCGGAAAACAAGGCGCTCTTTGGTATTATCGAGCACTCGTGAGTGCGTTTAGCGGCAAACGCGTTCAGCCGCTCGTGCAGGAGATCGACCGCACTCTAACCAAGCTTGAATTGCTTTCGAACAATGGAGTGCGAGTGCGACATCCACCGGCGCCAAATGAAGCGGCCACATAAGGTCATAAACAGCGGATTCTACTTAGTTGTCTTAGTCCTGTTGCTGTGCGCGCTACAGAACATTTCAGCTGCCGAGCACCCTGACACAATGCGAGTCACGTTGCTCGGTACAGGAACTCCCTTCCCGGTTGCGGAGCGATTTGGCTCGGCCATCCTCGTCGAAGCAGCAGGCAAGAAGCTCTTATTTGATGGTGGCCGCGGTGCCGTGATTCGCCTGGCGCAGGCTGGAGTGAGTCCGAAAGAAATCGACGGCCTCTTCCTAACTCATCTTCACTCCGACCATGTTGTTGGAATCCCGGATTTGTGGCTTTCGGGGTGGTTTTTGGGCCGCGACAAACCGCTCCGAATGTGGGCCCCGCCAGGAGGTCGCAGCATGGCGAAGCACCTTGTTCAGGCATTTGCTTTTGATATCCGCATTCGTGAGGCTGCTCCCGACCATCTTCCGGCCAAAGGCGTCCAAATCGATGCGAAAGAAGTCGCGCAGGGCAAGATCTATGACGACGGTTTGGCGCGAGTCTCCGCATTCCTCGTCGATCATGGAACCGTGAAACCGGCATTTGGATATCGCGTCGATTCTGCTGGTCACTCAGTGGTTATCTCCGGAGACACGAAGTTTTGTCCGAACCTTATTGATTTCGCCCGGGACACAGACTGCCTCGTTCATGTCGCCTGGAGCGCCGGATGGAAAAACCCTACACCTCCGTCTCAGCGCTTGCTGGCGTCCGCGGAAGATGCAGGGCGCGTGTTCGCGACGGTAAGACCGAAGCTCGGTGTTATCTATCACTACAAAGATGAAGAAGGACTTTCGAGCGCAGTGCGCAAAGAATACAGCGGTCCGTTCGTGATCGCCAAAGATCTGATGTTAATCAATATTGGAGCCACCGTCACCTGGCGCGGAGGATTTTCCGCCAGCAGTGCAACCGACAAAGATAAGTCCGGACGTTGACGAACGCCGCGCTAGCCAAAGACGAGTCCTTGGGGTAGCATGCTTCATGAAGTCAAAATACAACTCCGCTAGCAGGTTCTTCCTGATTTTTGTTTTCATTTACGCGGTTTCGATTGGAAACGCCGTCGCTCAACCGGGTGGCCGTCTGATCGTTCTGAGGACGCCGAACTTTGGATGGAATTTAGCTTTCCATCTGCAGATCGACGGCATGTCTGTCGCGAATATCGTACAGGGTCGCCACTATGACGGTTGGCTACCAGCGGGGCACCATGTCCTAACCGTGTACAAGGTGCCATATGTCGGCTACGTCGAGCCGACTTCGATAACAGTGAACATCCAGCCGGGATCGACTTATGTGTTCACTGCGATGTGGGATTCGGGTCTGGTTTTTCTCCGCCCATCAGCGGTGCCGTTGTCCCCCGGGGCGGAGTGGCAACTTCCAAAGTGGCCTCGTTGAAGTTTACTGACTGGATATTGTGAATCGACGGATGGATTGAGACCTTGGCTGAGCATTCCGTTACAGCCATGGCAACTTAGACCTTAACTCAGTAGCAAACCAGGAGTGGATAGCCTCGCTGGCTCGTAAGGTCTTCCGGCGGCAGTACCCGACAGCTATAAGTCCGAACGTTGATCAACGCCGCACTGGTCAAAGAGCAGTCCAAGCGTAACATGGGCCCATGAAGTCAAGATACAACTCTGCCAGCAGACTCTTTTTGATCTTTGCTCTCGCTTGCGTAGTCTCGATCGGAACTGCCGGCGCTCAGCCGAGTGGGCGTCTCATTGTTTTGAGGGCTCCGAACTTTGGATGGAATTTGGCCCTCAATCTTAAGATCGATGGCAGAACGGGTCGCCAACCTCGTGCAGGGACGCCGCTATGACCACTTGGTGCCAGCGGGGCGTCATGTGTTGACGGCCTCGGCCGTGCCAAACTACTACTTTTATTCTCCGACATCGACGGTGCTGAACGTGCGGTCCGGGCAAACATACGTATTCACCGCAGTATGGCAGGATTCGGATCGTGTCGTTCTCGTTCCATCAGCGCTGCCCGTGGGGTAGCCGTGCTAGCTTGAATACTGGATGCTGAAGCAAAAGCGGGCCCAAAGGTAGTGCAAGCTTCCCGGTCGCCAGTCGGACACACTCGTCCTTTCGCGAGCTCGCGATGTTACTTGCCACGGGTTGGCTGTGTCTCGCTCCCTTAATGCGAGCTATTTGATTTTCGCCAGAACTTTTTCCATGTCGTCCTTGCGGAAGGCGCGCATGGTGTGGCTCTTGACGTTGCCGAGTGAGCCGATCTTAAGCATGAAGGCGCTCATGGTCTCGTCATCAGGTGCATCGAAGACGACCACAGCGTCGTACGCACCCATCGTCCAGAATTCCTCCACGATCTTCATGCCCATTTTCTCCGCCTCCGCCATCGCGGCGTCTCCCCGTTTGACTGTGTCCTTGATATTGCGGATGCCCTGGTCAGCAAACTGAATCAGACCTACATAAGTAGCCATAGTGTTCTCTCCTTTCGTGTACCTGTCTGAAAGATTATTACGAATTCGTGTCGGCGCAAAAAGATAAGCGGCGTTCGGCACGCCAGCGGCTCTGCTCGCGAACACCTTCGGAGTCGCGCCCTGTCAAAATTGCGCCCGATTTGTTGATGAGGTTACTCCGCCAGTAACCAGGAACAATACGATTGTGGCTCGTAATGTCGGTTCTGTGTCCTATCAGCGACGTCGAAGGATGGCGTATTGTGGAGCAAACTAGCAATGAATCCAAAGCGGATTGGATTTCTTGGTTTTGAGGACGTTGCCGCATCAAACCTGACGGGTGCCGCGGATGTTTTTGCAGCTGCGGTCCTCGATGGAGGTTATGGCAATCGGATTTCATGTTACCAGATCTGCACGATCGGTTTCACCTCGGAATGTTTTCGCGCTGAATCCGGAATCACATTCAGGCCGGACAGCACGCTTGAAGCCGTGTCCGAGTTAGACACGATTGTCGTCCCAGGCGGCAACGGGCTCCGGAAGCCCTTGGTTGTTGAAAGGATTGCCGATTGGATCCTGGCGCGCGTAAACCAGACGCGACACGTCGCAGTGATCGGTGCTGGAATTTATGCTGTGGCACCAACTGGGTTACTCGATGGCCGCGAAGTTACTACTAATCGGCGCTATGCCAGCGATGTGGTGCGGTGTTTCCCGAAGCTACGGCTTGATTCCACGAGACAACTTGTTAGGGACGGCGCGTTTTATACTTCCTCTGGTCCTCGTGCAGCTATCGATCTCTCGCTCGCCTCGATTGAAGAGGACTATGGCCGGCATGTGGCATTGGCTGCCGCCCAGGAGTTCGTGGCACCATCATTGAACGGGAATGGTCAGCACAAACTGCCCAGCCCAGTTGTGTTTGACAGTCAGCCGGCTGATCGATTGCGGAACTCATCCCCTGGATTATGCGAAATTTACACGAAGACCGTTCAGTCAATGCTCTGGCGCGGAGAGCATGCATGTCGCCCAGTCATTTCACTCGTGCCTTTAAAAGCGTATTTAGCAGCACGCCGGCGTAGGCATACTGCCAATCACACCTGAAATCATTGGGGCGGAAAGCTTATCTGTGCTAACAGCTCGAATTCGATGCAGCCCGTATTTTACCAAATCGGAGCCGATCAGCTACACCTGCACGGCCATGAGCGATAACTAAGGCGCAACTGAGTGGATAATATATTCGTTGAACTTACATAGCACTGGAAGCGGGTGAAGCTCTCAGCACGACCGCGCAGATTGCCGTGGCACTCGCCGGTTTTGCCGGGGTAGTGGTGGTTTTCCGCCGCGAATCCGTTCACGAGTGGTTGTCGATCGACAGGTTTCGATTGCGGCTACTTCTAACGAACTTCCGCCGAAATAGCATGACAGTGGGTCCAAATTAGAAAACAGGAGCAGTTGAACGAGATCCCGGGCTGCAAGACTGCTCGTTCACCCCTATCTCACCGCCGCAGTGTGTCCAGTCGGCGAGAGGATCGCTGAGCTACACGCCGTCTGTGGACGAGTTATATCCTTTGCCGCGGACCGCGAATTCCACTGGCTCAGTGTCATGCAGGCGACCGTAATCGACGGTGAGTCTGCCGCCGCCGTGCTCGGTATAAATTTCGACGAAACGTTCGCCGAATCGAATATCGCGCCAAGTGTAATCCTTTTGGGTTTGCACGGCGGCCGCAATGACTGGATCGATTCCGACCACCGAGACAATAAAGAGGACCCGGCTGGATTCGAGCGACTCGGGAGTTGCACCAAACAGCGGACTCGTTTCATCGATCGTGTGTCGCAAAGTTAAGGCCGCCGGAAAAACTGCGAGCCGATCGAAATGTAATTTCAAAACGTAAAAATACCTGAAATCGCCGCCCTCAAGCAACGGTTCGTCGCGCGAAAACATGATCCGAAACTTGGCTTCGACCATGCTGTGCTGATTTTCATTTCCTATGCGCACCATCAATGTCGGCTTTCCATTTAATGGCGCGATCACAATTGATTTGCTGAAGAGAACGCGCGCAATCGGTCGCGAAAAACGGACAAAGATCAGGCCAGTCATGACCGCGAGCAAAAAGATGCCGCTCATGATTTCAATGGTAGTAACGATGTGGCCATAGAGTGTTTGCGGATACATATGGCCGTAGCCCACCGTGGCCAGAGTTTGCACGCTGAAAAAGAAGCAATCAAAAAACCAATGCCCACCAGTGCTGCCGGCGATACTTTTTTGCTGGAGACTATAAAGCGCGGCGAAAAGAAGATTGAGTGCGACATAAAGAATGGCGACGAACGCGGCGAATTGTGGCCATCGTAAACCAAGCAGCCAGCGATAGACGTCGCGCCATCTCCATGCGTCGGTATTGACTTTGACGAACTCGACCTGGCCAGCACGGACGGAAACGGGAGTAGGTTTCCTCTTCATGTTCATTTTTCAATCTGCGATCAACTGTAATTGTCAACAAACTCAGCGATGGCCCCAAAAATCCTGTTATCCATATCGTCCTGGGTCTGCCCGCTCGCCTGGAACTGCCGCTTAGGTACGCGCAGGGAATGGTCGCCGCCTACAACGACATGCAAAAAATTCGGCGCCTTCATTTCGGAACGCACGGGCTGGAGGAAATCGAGCGGGCAAAGAGAATCGCGCGTGCCTTGCACAA
>QHNF01000126.1:6210-6586 GCA_003218345.1 Verrucomicrobiota bacterium
GCACAAACAGGATTGGTGTATTGAGGGCGCGCAAAACTTCATCGCGAAGTTTTGTCCGGTCGCCCATCGCGCAAAGCGGGTATCCGAGACAAACAAGTCCATCAACTTTTTCTTCCAGCGACACATGACATCCAACGCGGCCACCCATGCTCTTGCCAACGAGGATTACTGGTCCAGTTCGGTCTTGTTTTCGCGAATCGGTCAGTGCTTTTCTATGTGCCGCGATGAGCTTTGGCAAAGGATCGGGGCGTTTCCGGCCATCGCGCATATAGTCATAATCGAAAGTTTCGACGTCTCCGATCGCGGACAAACGATTCTTCCAATTTTGTATCCAGGGATGTGACGAGGGCGCACCTGCACCGGGAGCGAACAAGAA
>QHNF01000468.1:0-258 GCA_003218345.1 Verrucomicrobiota bacterium
AAGCTTCGAAAAACGAAGGATCGCGCGCCACCGCCTGGTTCAGTAGATCGATTACCTGCAACACGCCCTCCCCCCCAAAGGAAAATCCCCAAATATCGTTGGCGCGCGAATAGAGCTCGAAAGCGACGAGATCGGTGGTGGGCTTTTCCTCAATAGCCAGTCTCTCCACAGATGTGACTTTGGCGTTCAGTCGATCGGCGACTTTTTGCGCGATCTTACTTTGGATGGCAAACAGATCGTTCAAATCACGGTCGTATT
>QHNF01000468.1:527-3481 GCA_003218345.1 Verrucomicrobiota bacterium
ATTCCCGTTGTTACTACCGCCGGCCGGATCAATTCGCTCTTGGCAAGCATCCAGGCGCTTCCTACTGCTATCACAACCAGGCACGCTGCCAAAAGCGCGCTGGTGGGATTGCGCCGCACCCATTTCGCGCCGCGCGCGAGCAGCCCCGTGCGCCGCGCCGCAATTGGCTCGTAATTTAGCCACCGTTCCAAATCCTCAGCCAGCGCGAGAGCGGACGAATATCGCCGCTGCGGATCTTTCTCGAGGCATTTAAGGCAAATCGTTGAGAGATCGCGATCTATTTTAGGATTTACCAGGCGTGGTTGTCGCGGTTCAGTGTCGAGCAGTAACTTGATCGTCTCATAAGTTGCTCCACCGGCAAAAGGCGGCTGACCTGTCAGCAGTTGGTAAAGTACTGCGCCAAGCCCATAGACATCTGTGACGCTACTGACAGCGGCGTTGTTCCCTACGGCTTGCTCAGGCGCCATGTAGCTGGGCGTGCCTATCACGTCGAGCGTGTGCGTGACACTGCTTTCCGTCTCCACCAATCGCGCCAGACCAAAATCCGTCAGATGCGGTTCGCCTTTTGCATCCAGCAGGATGTTTCCCGGCTTGATGTCGCGATGGAGAATTCCATGTTCGTGCGCGTAATGAACGGTGCGAGCTACCTTCGCGATCAATTCCACCGCGCGCCGAATCGGCATCGGCTCGCGCCTCGCCACTTCGTCGAGTTGTCCGCCTTCGACAAACTTCATGCTGAAATAGCATGAGCCATCGCGCTCGCCGACTTCGTGGATTGGAACGATACCAGGATGCTCTAAACGAGCGACCGCTTCCGCTTCGCGGCGAAAGCGCGTCAGGTGGACTTTGCTCGCCCACTGACCAAGGCTCGAAATACCACGCCCTGACCGCCTCGACCGATTTCTTCCAGCAATTCGTAATCGCCGAGTTCGCCCAGCAAGCCGGCTGCGCACGCGGCGTTTGTGCTATGGCCAGCAGCATTCGCGTCGACGGATGAGCTCTCGTTCGCGCCGCCGGGGTCGGCGCCCCCGGCTACAACGTCCGGGAAATTGCCGAGCGCACTTTTCAGCACACATCTGGGGCAAAGCCCTTCGGGCACGTCGGAAAAAATCTTCGCGCCGCACTTCCGGCAGATTCTAATTACCCTGATCATTGTCGAGTCGTTCGCGTACGCTCCCTTTTGTACTCCGCAAAATTCTCCCATACGTTACACAGACACGAATACGAGGCAGAAACTTCAGAATTCACACTCCTTGGTTGACGCCCAAAATTTCGTGATAATTCGTGCAATTCGTGTCGAGCCTTCGGGTAATTCGTGTCTTCACGCCTCGAGTACCGCGATGAGATGGCGCAGCTCGTCTTCGATATCGCCGGGCGTCGCAACGGTGTGAGCGATCTCCTCTCGCAATAACGATTGATAGCGTTGCCGAAATCTGTAGAACGCCTGCCGGACCGCATTCTCGGTCATGCGCAAGCGCGCGGCGATCTCTCCCTGCGATGCCGCGCCCGGTTCGTCCGGTAACAACTCCTTTAACGAATCGAACAGCGTCGCATTACCTGCCGCGCTGTATTCATCCTTCAACCGGCTGAGCACTCGCTCCAGGACCGTCAAGGCCCATCGGCGCTCGTAAATCATTTCGGCGGTCATCGGGTCCGAAGGTTCGATGTCGATGCGCTCGTCGACGCGCAATTCCTCCAGCGGAATGAGCCGCTGTCCTTTCCCCCGCTTGATCGCCATCGCGCGACGCTGCTCGTCGGCAAGAAAATATTTCAATGCTCCAAGCAAAAAAGAACGAAGTCGTCCTTTTTCCTTGCGGATGGCACTCAGCCTTTTGCGCTCCAGTAGCTGCGCAAAAAGACCCTGCGTAATATCCTCCGCCTGCTCTGGTGGAAATCCTTGTCGCCGCAGAAAGGCGAAAATGGGTCGCCAGTACGTGCGGCAGAGTTTTTCAAGCGCCTCTTTTGCTGCAGGCGATTCGCCCTGCGCCTCCAGCACAACACTCCAGTGTGTGGTGGTAAACGCGGCGCCTCCGTTTACACCAATCCCGGTCAGTGACGTCACCTGGTCATCAATAGGCACGCTGGACATCCAAGTAAAAACTCGCGCCGAAATCAAGACTGCATCCTGGCAGCGCAAATCTAAACCAGGTCTAGGCCACGGCTACGGTTCAAAGCGATAACCGTGTAAGTCGATTTCTTTGGCGAATGCTTTTTCTACGATTTTCCGTTGTTCGTCGTTGAAGACCTGCTGATACGGTCGCCGATCGGTCCGGTATTTCGATTTCGCTGCGACACCAAGGGTGCCGTCAAAAGGGATGTTGAATTGCGAAAAGACTTCGCTGAGCTCGGGAATCAGGTGCTCATAGCGGAGAACGCGATCGACGATGATTTTCGTGCCTGAACGATCGGTGTATCGAAAGTAGTTAATGGGGAACCTGCCGCGACCGAGATACTCATCCAGTGAAAGCGAACCGCCTTCGCGGGCGGCATGCATGTGGTAATGCGACAAAACCTTGTCCCAGGGATTCCGCTCCACGCAAAATTTGAAGTAGCTGTTCCATACATCGGCAGGAACGCGCGTCCTAACCTCGGTTGCCGGTATGTGATTATAAAACTTCTCGCGACTTGTCATGGAGTGTCGCAGGACAGAGAAAAGTTTGCCTGGTCGCCGTGCGATCTCGGGAATTGGATTAATGAAGCCCTCATAATTGCGCGGTTGATGTCCTTCGACCGGCGGCGCAATCGGCGTCACGACGTCTTGAGGGCCGCAGTGTTTTGACAGAAACACCTCAATGCTGGTGCCGGCGGTCTTCGCGGTCTTGATGAAGATGAATTTGTGCTTATGAGACAAGATCATTTTCCCGAAGGAACCTCTCGCACGCTCCACAAACGCTCGCCAGCACTCGCATGAGCGAACAACGCGTCGTACACTGAAACCTCGCGAATGATCTCAT
>QHNF01000469.1 GCA_003218345.1 Verrucomicrobiota bacterium
AGCGGCATCGCTGTTTATTTTGCGCCGGCGTCAGGTCGGATCAGACAGCATCACTTACCGCGTGCCCGGGCACCCGTTCACGACAATTCTGTTTGTATTGTCCTGCGCCGGAATTGTCGGAAGCGCCATCGTTGCTTCGCCTGCCAATAGTGCGATCGCGTTGTGCATCATGCTGGCCGCGCTCCCGGTTTACTATTATTGGAGCAGATTCAAACGAGCGCACTCATGAGACACAAGCAGTCCGACTACATGCATTGGTCCAAGACGCAGAGCCGTGCGCGGTTCAATCTCGCTACAAGTGGCGTGGCTCTGTTTCCTTTTCGCGAGCTACCAGGCGATTTGGAGAAACTCGAAATTAACGGCGACAACAGTTATGGCTACGCACCTTTGCAAGAGGCAATCGCAGCACACCATGGCGTAGATCCCGAGTGCGTGGTGGAATCCGCAGGCACGTCCATGGCTAATCATCTAGCGATGGCTGCGATCCTCGAACCGGGCGATGAGGTCTTAATCGAGCATCCGGCATACGGTCCAATTCTCGACGTTGCCCAGTATCTTCAAGCGAATGTAAAACGCTTTCCGCGCACCGAAGAAAATGGTTGGGCAGTCGATCCGGAGACGATTCGCCGTTGCGTCACGCCGAAAACGCGGCTCATCGTGATCACGAACCTGCACAATCCAACGAGTGTGCTAACGCCGGATTCGGTCCTACGCGAAATTGGCGACATCGCACGCAGCGTTGGAGCGCTCGTGCTGGTGGATGAGGTTTATCTGGATGCGGTTTATGAGAACACACCGCGCACGTCATTCCATCTCGGGCCGGATTTTGTGGTGACCAGTAGTTTAACAAAGGTTTACGGCGTCAGCGGACTGCGTTGCGGATGGATCCTGGCGCGTCCTGATCTCGCCTGGAAGATGCGGCGCCTAAATGATCTCTATAGCGCGACGCCGGTTTATCCCGCCGAACTTCTCAGCGTCGTTGCACTCAAGCACCTGAATCTCCTTCGCGAAAGAGCGCGCCGGATCGCCGAAGCAGATCGCAAATTGTTCCGCGATTTTCTTAAGCAGCAATCCGCGCTTTCCGCTGTATGGACCGATTGGGGCACAACCTCCTTTGTGCGATTGTCCCCCAGTCGCGGGAGCAACGCTGATATCTTTCTTGAGCAGTTGCGAGCCCAGTTCGAAACATCCGCAGTTCCGGGCCGTTTTTTCGAAATGCCCGACCATTTTCGCATCGGCATGGGCGTAAATACGGAACTGTTCGTTGAAGGGCTGAGCCGCATCGGCCGCGCGCTTGAGGCGTGTGAGACAACTAAGTCGTAATTGTGCGGCTAGTTGCTTGCGTATATGTGTGATCCACAATCAGCAGGGATATGAATGTTCAAAATAATTTCGAGATTCGTCCAGCGCGCGTCGAAGATGTCCCGCTTATTCTGGAGTTAATTCGCGATTTGGCGACGTATGAGCGCGCGCCAAAAGAGGTGACTGCGACTGAAGAACAGCTTCTTGCTGTCTTATTTGGCCAAAAACCCGTTGCAGAAGTTCTCCTCGCGTTTGAAGGACAATCGCCGGTCGGGTTTGCAGTTTTCTTTCACAATTTCTCTACCTGGCTTGGCCGACCCGGGCTTTATCTCGAAGATCTGTTCGTGAAACCGGAGAAGCGCGGCAAAGGTTATGGCCGCGCGTTGCTTGTCGATCTTGCGAAGATCGCGTGCGACCGCGGCTGCGGCCGGATGGAATGGGCCGTCCTCAATTGGAATGAACCGGCGATCAAGTTTTATCGCGCGCTTGGCGCAAAACCAATGGACGAGTGGACGGTGTTTCGCTTGACGCGCGATGGGATCTCTAGGCTTGCGGAAACGGAGCAAGTCGATCAAGAGCAAGAGTAAGAGCAAGAGAAAGCAATCAAGGTGGCAAAGGAAAATACAAAGATCGAGGACTACGCGTTTCTCAGCGATACCCAAACCGGCGCCTTGGTAAGCCGGGACGGATGTGTCGATTGGCTTTGCTTTCCGCGGTTCGATTCGCCGGCGTGCTTCGCCTCGCTGCTGGGCGATACGAAAAACGGACACTGGCGGTTTTTCCCCGGGGAAAAGATTGAAGAGACGCGTCGCGGGTACCGTGGAGAGTCGCTGATCCTGGAAACAGAAATTGAAACAAAGAGCGGCGCCGTGCGCTTGATCGATTTCATGCCTCCTCGCGGCGAGAACCCGGACATCATCCGCATTATCGAAGGGTTGCATGGCAAGGTTCCGATGCAGATGGAATTGATTGTCCGCTTCGATTACGGGCAGATCGTGCCCTGGGTGCGGAAATGTCATGACGGGCTCGAGGCAATCGCCGGGCCTGACGGGTTGATTCTGCGGACGCCGATTGAAACGTGCGGCAAAGATTTAACCACAGTCGCCGAGTTTACCGTGGCGAAAGGGGATCGCGTCCCGTTTGTGCTCACGTGGTTTGCCTCTCATGCAGAACCGCCGAGGAAAGTGAATGCCGAGCACGCATTGTG